>NZ_AP023367.1:4827500-5017500 GCF_014218335.1 Anaerocolumna cellulosilytica
TTTTTTCTTGTTTGTCAACTATTTATTTGTAATTTTCGATAAATTATTACAAAGCAAACTATTTTCTTGTAATCCAATGAGAGTCGCACTTTAATATAAGCCTATTACTTCTATATATTATAGAGTTAACTAATATTTGGTTTTTATACTATCTCCCATATATTATTAAATAGCAGATACTTACTTTATATCTAGCCTAGCCAGACTTTCTTCTCTTTTTGGGCGAAAGACAGAGTACACCTTGCGGACACTGAGACCTCAACATATATAAATTTATTGTCTTCTACTCTTGCATGAAAATAAAGAACCTGTTTAAAACAGCCCCTTTATTATTATAAACAGCTCTTTTTAAACAATTACTCCCTCTTTTATCTCTTCCTTCAGATTTTCATGAAACCGTTGCTCTTTTAACATGGCAATCTCATGTTTATAAGGTGCAAAGGATTTTTTACTTTCCGGCGATAAGGGAACATAAGGTGTTTCTAATATTTTAGGAACTTCTGCAAAATCTTTATGTTGTACTATATAGTTTAATGCATCAAAACCTATATAACCAAAACCAATATTCTCATGGCGATCTTTTTTAGAACCCATAGGATTCTTGCTATCATTAATATGAAAAACACTTATTTGGTTCTTGCCAAGAATCTTATCAAATTTATCAATCACTCCATCAAAGTCCTGTACAATATCGTAACCGGAATCATAAGTATGACAGGTGTCAAAGCAAACCCTCAATTTATCATTATATAGCACACCATCATAAATTTTAGCTAGTTCTTCGAAAGTCTTACCAAGTTCACTTCCCTTACCTGCCATGGTTTCTAAAGCAATAAACACTTTGCTGTCTTTCTTTAATACCTCATTAATTCCTTTAATAATCTGTACCAGTCCAGCTTCTTCCCCAGCTCCGACATGCCCTCCGGGATGGAGTACTAAATATTTGCTTCCAAGCGCTTCTGCACGCTCTAATTCCAACGCAAGAAATCTGGTGGCCAATTCAAAAATATCACTCTTTACCGTATTCCCCAGGTTAATAATATAAGGAGCATGGATTACTATGTCTTCTATATTATGCTCTTTCATATATTGGTGCCCTGCTTCTATATTTAATTCACTGATATCCTTACGCCTTGTATTCTGTGGTGCACCGGTATAAATCATGAATGTATTTGCTCCATAACCAGCTGCTTCTTTTGCTGATCCCAGTAGCATTTCTTTTCCACTCATACCCACATGGGAACCTAATTTTATCATATTTATCTCTCCTTTTAGTGCAAATGGCCGTCAATTCTTTCAACCTAATTCATATCTGAATATTCTAGCCGCCTTCCGGTTGTCTGCTAATGCCCTATTTTAACATAATAATATGTTTAATTATGAGTATTACATATACTATAGAACAAACCTAATTTTATTACCACTCAATTTATAAGTAAATAAAAAATCTATAATCTATGTTATTTTATCTACGTACTTTGAACATTAATTTTTATTAGGATTATATCCTAAAATCTATGTACAATTCATAATCTGGCAGGTTAAATGAATTCTTAAAGATTTAAAATAAAATATTACATCCTTAGTTAAGTTTCTTGTATACAACTGTTAAATCCTCCTGCTTTTACGATACGAATAAAAATAGGGTACTGACAGCTTGTTTACGACTGCACAGTACCCCACATACTTATACGCATTAAAATTGCTTTAACTAATAATTCCTTGGTTAGGCGATGGCAACATTAGTTGCCTGCATTCCTTTTTCTCCTCTGGTTACATCATATGTCACTTTTTGACCTTCTCTTAAAGTTTTAAAGCCATTTGATTCTATACCTGAAAAATGTACAAATACATCATCTCCGCCATTATCATTCGTAATAAAACCAAATCCTTTTTGTTCGTTAAACCATTTAACTGTACCTTTATTCATGAAAGATACCTCCTGAAATATTTAATCTAAATGTTATATCCTATGGATATGTTCCATAAACGAAAAAACACATACCACAGTAAGTCTTAAACGAGTTAAAGATTACAGTAGTATGTGAAATCATTAATACATCTAAATTACAATCCAAAGAATAACATATTGATATTAAAATGTCTATAGCATTTTCTAAATTTTTATATATTTTTCTATATTTTTACTTTCCAGTCAGATAACGTAAAATAAAAAGGTATGCACCCTCCCGTTTGGAGATTTCAAACTCTTCCTCCACCTTGTAATTTTTAGCATTACAAAATCGTCTCACATATTCTCTGTTGTGAGTATAGAGAATAAGAATACCATTGTTCTTCATATGCTCTCCGGCTTTTTCAAAAAACCTGCGATAAAGTACATAAATCTCTTCATCCTCTTTATGCCCCATGACTCTTGGCATATTCGTAATAATTTCATCAAATAAATACTCATGTTTAAAATCAAAGAAGTCACGGTTAATATAATGAATAATACTTTTTGCCTCTCTTGTATTGTCCTTTGCCTTATCTATTGCATCCTCATATATATCAAGTCCATATATGGTGTTGGCAGGTACTAACTTGTTTCTTTCAATTAGCACTGTGCCGACTCCGCAGAATGGATCAAGTATCTGTGCATCTTCTATTAAATAAGGCTTTGAAAGTGCGGCAATTAAGGCTGCATTACATGCTTGTATACTGGTAGGAATTACATTTTTACGATAGGCAAATCTTTCATCTTTAAGTGTATATAATTTTATTAAAACATTATAGTTGCCTTCCTTATTCTCTATAAGTCTGATTTCAAATTCATAATTTGATGTGCTGTTAATTAATTTACGATTTGTAAGCTGTTCCAATCTTACAGCTATTTTTTTTGTAATGGAACTCTTTTTATCAAGCTCTAGTTTTGCTTTAAGCTCAATTCTAAAATAGAAAGGCTCACCTGTGTCGTGTCTAGCCTTTAAAAAGTCCAACAATACATCACCTGAAAGTACTTCGGCCGCTTTTATCGGATCCGTAGAGCATGTTGTCATTCCATCTACCATAAATAATAATTCACTGTAGGTTCTGATGGCAAGAATAGTACGTAAATCTGTGGTTTGTACAATAACACCAGCATTAAATTCTTTTGCTTTATTATGTTCAATTTGATTTAATGTAATCTTGCTATGATTACGATTTGTAAGTAAAACAACCTTTGAAGGAACCTGATAGCCTGTAAAGGTATGTTTTTTAGTACCTTCTACTGACAATATCAGCTCTGACAGGATTCTCACTTCCTCACTTATGTGTTTTATGTTAACATCTTCCACAGAAACGGTACTTAATTCTTCCAGTCGGATCTTAAAGTCTGGAAGGTATTTGTCATAATCCAGCTTCTTAATCCCTGTTAAGTAAGAACTTTTCACAAACATTTGGTTTTCCCCAACATAAGCCTCATACAATTTATCCAGAAAGGCTGGTACAGCCAACTCTCCCATGATTAAGGCTGTATTTTTCCTTACTTTCGCGTCTTCATGTCCTAACAGTTCGTAAAAAATATTATAATCGTTATTCATATAGTAAAGCAATGCTGTCTTATTACTGCCTACTTTTAACTCGGCCTTTAATTGAATTAGACTTTCCCTTAGATTATCCTGTTCTTTTAACTTCTCAAATATATCTCGTATCATATTTATCACTGACTCCCATTATTATATCGTTTATCCGTATTGTTTTTCTTCTTTTATTCTGTCTCTTTCCTTCAATGTAACGTGTACAGTATCCCCCGGCTGCTTACCAATCTTTTGACGTATATCTTTTCTTAAACCCAGTATATGACAGGGGGTTTTCATTCGAACCAAGCTGCCCTCATAAGGTTCTCCATCAAAGGTTGCATAAACCGGTACTCTTCCTTTACCAAATTCCTGTTTTACATCAAATGGGATTTCAATGTACGCGCCATCAATGTCAGGTACTTTTTTAATTTCCGCATTAAATTCATATAATTTGTTCAAAAGAATCAACCACCTTTCTATTAGAGCAGCAGATTATTCTATTTGTCTATTGGCTTATTATAACATAGAATCAAATCAATGTAACCCCAAGTTTCTAACCTGTGCTTTTCCTTTATTTGTATTGACTTCCAATACTATTTATGCTACTGTTAAATTACTTAGATATAGGGGAGTAGTCAGCATATCATACTTAGTATCCCGGTACCAAGGTATAATTATGCAATTAAATCAACATCATGGGCGTAAGCGTTCTGGTTTAATTTGAAATGACAAGACCTGTATCCTTTTATAGGATACAGGTCTTGTATTTGTATTGACCTTCGTTATATGCTCTGCAAAAGATGCTGAAAAAGACTACAGACCACACTATTTTTTTGTACGAGCACGAAGGGAGAACTTTATGGATTTTTTACTTTCGGGAATTACTTCAATTACAATTCCCCAATTAATTATGTATGGTGTTGGAATTCTACTTATTTACCTGGCTATTGTAAAAGGGTATGAACCATCTTTATTGCTGCCGATGGGCTTTGGAGCTATTCTGGTTAATATTCCTTTATCCGGAGTGTTAGACCAGACCTTAGCAGGAATCGGTGAAACCCATGGTATTATTGAGTGGTTATTTCAAACAGGTATTGAAACCTCCGAAGCTTTACCGATTCTGTTATTTATCGGTATTGGTGCAATGATTGACTTTGGTCCGCTGCTCTCCAATCCCGTTATGTTTTTATTTGGAGCCGCTGCCCAGTTCGGTATCTTTTTTGCCCTGTCTGCTGCCACCTTATTAAACTTTGACATTAAAGATGCTGCTTCCATCGGTATAATCGGTGCGGCAGACGGTCCTACTTCTATTTTAGTATCCCAAATCCTTAAATCAAAATATATCGGAGCAATCGCCGTAGCCGCCTATTCCTATATGGCTTTAGTACCTCTAGTACAGCCACTTGCCATTCGATTGGTAACTACAAAAAAAGAGCGTTTGATACGTATGCCCTATAACCCTGTATCCGTATCCAAACGAGTTAAAATTATATTCCCTATTCTTGTAACCTTTATTGCAGGTCTAGTAGCACCTATGTCAGTGGCTTTGGTCGGTTTCTTAATGTTTGGTAACCTCTTAAGAGAATGCGGCGTGCTAAATACCTTATCCGAGGCTGCCCAGAATATACTTGCAAACCTAGTTACCTTACTCCTTGGTATAACCATCTCCTTCAGTATGAAGGCAGATGCTTTTGTGACTAAGGAAACCTTGTTAATTATGGCTCTTGGACTTGTTGCCTTTATATTTGATACCATAGGCGGCGTATTATTTGCTAAATTTATCAACCTGTTCCGTAAAAATAAAATTAATCCAATGATTGGTGCTGCCGGTATATCTGCCTTCCCTATGTCCGCCCGTGTGGTTCAAAAGATGGCGATTAAAGAAGATCCTACCAATCATTTATTAATGCATGCCATAGGTGCTAACGTATCAGGACAGATTGCCTCTGTCGTTGCCGGTGGTATTATTATCGGACTAGTTAGTGCGTTATAAAGAACCATTTATTTATCCCTTGAAAGGAGCTTAATATGAACCCAGATTTTTTATTATCCCTTACTATCATGTGGAAAGGTATGTTTGGAATCTTTTCAGTTATTATATTAATTACATTAATTGTTATGTTAATACAATGGGTTGAAAATAAATTCTTTTCCCATAAAGAAGAACATTAATTAATAAATTTGCTTACTAAATATAAAATGTGCCTTATAGAAAAGGAAATACCTCTATAAGGCACATTTTTTTATATTCTTATTGTATATTCTCTGTTTACTTCTCTGCTTTTTGAGCTGCCAATGCTATATAACTATAAGGCTGGTTAAAGTGGGGCAGGAAAAACAAATCCAATAGTTTTATTTTATCAATAGTTACCTGTTCCTGTATTGCCAAGGAGAACATATGAAGCCCCATGGAAATGTCGTAATCGGAGGCCATCTGAGCCCCCAGTATGATTCTCGTTTTCTTGTCAAAAACAATTCTGATTTTAACCTTATTATTTTTTTCTATAAAAGCAGGCTTTTGTAAATCTTCATAATCCGCTGCTGCTGCATCAAACCCAAGTTTTTTAGCCTTAGCCAGGGTTAAGCCCGTTGACAGCATGTTGTAACCCCAGATACTAATTCCATTAGAACCCTGTACTCCTTCCGACTCAAGCTTCGTATCGCAGCAGTTATGACCTGCCACTATACCTGATCGAACGGCATTGGATGCTAACGCAATATAATTTAATTCCTGTACGGAATTATCATACACGGTGGCACAGTCACCTATTGCATATACATCCGGAAGACTGGTTTGCTGCTGCTTATCCACAATAAAGGCACCATTGCGGAAAAGTTTCAGTTTGCCTTCTCCTAATTTATTATTTGGTTTAAAACCAATTGCCAGAATCACCATATCTGCTTTATAGGTATTTTTATCTGTTACAATTCTCTCTACTCTGTCTTTTCCTTCCATCTTTTGTACCGTCTCACCAAAAGCTAATTTTACTCCGTTCTTTTGAAGCTGCTCCTTCATACCGTCAGTAAATTCAGTATCATAATAACCTGCCAGACAAGTATCCACACAATCAATCAAGGTCACATTCTTGCCCCATCGCTTAAAGGCTTCTGCTAACTCTACACCAATATATCCCGCACCTACTACTGCAACCTCATGTATGGATTCATCTTTTAACTTTTCAATAACATCTTGTGCATTCTGATAAAGCTTTACTAACTGAACATTTTTCAGATCTTTGCCTTCAATGTCCGGCACAATGGGAAGAGAGCCGGTGGCAAGTATGAGTTTATCATAGGTCTTCTTATATTCTGTTCCGTCAACACCTTTAGCGTATACTATCTTTTTATCATAATCAATGGATTCCACAGCCGTTTCCATGTAAATCCTGGCACCTTTATCCTCTAACTTTTCCTTCGTGGAGTAAAACAGACCTTCCGGCCCTGCAATTTGTTTTCCAATCCATAATGCCATACCACAGCCTAAGAAACTTATATTGGTATTGGCATCAAAAGCAATAACCTCATGATCTTTATAATTGTCTAAAATAGTATTTAGCGCGGCTGTTCCCGCATGATTTGCTCCAACAACTATAATCCTGCTCATTGAAAATCCTCCTTTTCTGTGAAAAACTTTATACCATATATTGGTACAATCATTTTAATTCATTCTTAATTTGAATGCAATGTATTTATTTTACCAAGTTTTTGACAATTTTTTTAACAATGTAGCTACAGTACGAATATTATATTATATCTTGATGAGCTCTCAGGTTTTTACAGCAAAGATTTCCTATTGAAGTTTACTTTTGACTTACATTGAAAAACCTGCATAAATCAGCTTCATTTAAGAAAGGAGAAAAGTATGTTTAAGTTGTTATCTATCCTAAACTGGATTTCACAGCCTTTAGGACTTAAGATATATCCGGTTATACTCTATTCCCTCTTTCCTATAGTTGGTATATTACTGGTCTGTCTCATCCTTAGGCACATGAATCGACACCGAAGAAAGATTATCCACTTGCACAGTACAACTATACCTCAGGAAAATGAATCTATTGTCTTTGAAGTATTGCAGAAAGTACCGAAACAGGATGAACTCTCTTTAAAACAACTTCACACCAATGAAATCCAATCCTTTGATAACCAATCACTTGAAACTATAATTACAGAAGAAAATTTAATTAACCATGCTATTACAATGCCCAATTATGAAATAAAAACGGTTTATCCTATAATTATGCCCGAAGAAGCTCCTAATATCTTTAAACCAGGTGAGTTAACAGTTGATGAATTAAATGAAGACTTGGAACCATTTGGATTTGCATATTATCCCCAGGATGACATCTTTTATTCTATAATGGATGGATGGCAAAGAGACTGTGGTTACTGCCAACTTTATGATGAGGCTTGTGCTACGCTTAGTATGATAATAGACTGTGAGCCGATTTATTTTGAATATGGCGGAAAACGCTGGCTTATTGAATTCTGGAAAGGGCAATACGGCATGAATACTGGTGCTGAAATCGGTGTATATACCACCACTGGACCTGACCTTAATATTCCTGGCATGTTTAATGGTACATTTTATGATTGCGCAAGCAATGAAGACCATCTGGTTTTAGGCTTTCGCTTAAAGAAATTTGGTAAACTGCTTGTTGCCCGCAGACAACTACATTGGTGGATAACCTGTTTTGTACTGGGTGAATTTTCACATCCTGGCAATCTGATTATGGACTGCGAAGTCACCTTTAAAAACCCCGACATGCGCGATGCTTTTCTTGGCGGTATGTATCGGGCCGGTTATAACAAAAGCCAGTTAACCATACAAGGCAACACCGTTTCCTTTGTATATGATAAACCGAAAGCTAGGCAGCCACTTGCAAGAAATGCAATTACAGAATTTATTATGCAGACCAACAATCACAGGAATTGCAGAGCTTATAACGATGCAACTATAGGATATACCAATCATTTAGACAAAATTAATTTTATTAAAAAACAAGCACCCAAAATGTATAAAAAAATACTCAATATACGTAGCTCCAAGGAAATCTACAAATTATTTGATTTACTAAAGGATTATCTTGAATTACCGGAAAGACCCATTGATACCTACGGCACGTTAGTTTCAGAATCTTACTATAAACAAGTAAAATCTGCCCACCCTGAATTAATCGAGCGCCACAGAATTGAAGCCGAAGAATCCTTTCTTTCCACATCCGATGATAAGCCTGAAAAAATCAAGGAAACAGGCACAAATTAAGCTAAGGGGGTGTAATAATGTCCGCTTCCAAACGGTTGACTAAAGTTTTTGAAACATCTAAAGAACTTCTTATTGACAAGAATTCAAAGATTGTTTTAATGAGTGATTGCCACCGTGGAGTAGGTAATTGGGGTGATAATTTCACAAATAATCAGAACTTATATTTTGCAGCTTTAAATTACTATTACGATAATAAATTTACGTATATTGAACTAGGTGACGGAGATGAACTTTGGGAAAACCGTAATATGGATAAAATTATCTACACCCATAGTGATGCTTTTTGGCTAATTTCAAATCTTTATAGAGCAAAACGATTTCATATGCTGTATGGTAATCATGATATTGAAAAAAAAGACCTGTCCTTTCGAAGAAAATATCTACAATCTTATATCGATGAAAGCCAAAAAAAGAGAGTTCCTCTTTTACCTGGAATTAAAATACATGAAGGTCTAATTCTTACCTTTAAAGAGACAAATCACAAAATATTTTTGATACATGGACATCAGGTGGATTTTTTAAATTATGATATTTGGAAAATAGCCCGGTTTTTAGTTCGGTACCTGTGGCGACCGATTGAATTATTAGGAATCAGAAATCCCACCAGTGCATCCGACAGCTTTTCAAAGAAAGAAAAAATTGAAAAAAAACTTTCTGATTGGGCTCAGGATCAACAGCACATTCTGATTGCAGGTCATACCCACAGGCCTGTATTTCCGGAGCCCGGAAAGTCATTATATTTTAATGATGGCAGTTGTGTCCATCCACGCTGTATTACAGGTATAGAAATTGAAAACGGGAACATTGTTTTAGTAAAGTGGTCAATCCGAACAAGAACAGACCGTTCGTTGTATGTAGACCGGGTAATTTTAGAAGGGCCGGTTGCGATTGAAAAATACTTTATAGAGAAATTAAACTAATCTATTCGGCGTTTGCGAAACACTTTTAAAGATGTTGATTTTACTGTGAGAGATGGTGAAATCTTAGGAATCTGCGAGAGGTTCTTGGACCAATAATGGCGGGTGTACAGACTTAATAGATTTATTTTATAGGACTTACAATGAAAAAGACTGTAAACAGCACCTTAAAGGAGTTCTTTCCTATTAAAAGGTTTCTGTAACAGTCTTTTCTGTTTGTTAAAGTGTGCCTGACAATTGCTTGTTCTAAAATGCATTAGCAGACACATTCTAAAATTAGTAGTTTGCCTGTATGTACTTAGCTGCTTTTTTAACCATATTCTGCTGTGAGCTTAACAGTCTATTCGTAGAATGGGTACGGCTGTTTAAAAAATGAACATCCATAACACCACTTACACCATTTCCTTTGACTGCATCCAGATTTTGACCTGTTCCATATCCCCCGCTTCTTCCACTGACAACCTGCACCGCCGGTTTTGATTCAACGCCTGCATGAGGCATTGCAGTAAAAGAAGCTGCCATAACTGTATCATCTACCTGAACTACGACTGCACGTCTTTCCCAGTTAAAACCACCCCATATTTCTTTAATAATTTGAGCGTCTTTCTTTGTTAAAGGCTCTACGTCTGCATGATTGGTACCAAAAGTACGTTTTACCTGAAAACTTTCACCTGTATCCACATCCGTTATGGTCGCATTCGTTCCTCTTTGCCATATGTACTGTACTTCATTAAACCAATCTAACAATCCATCTGTTGTTTTTGTAAATGTTGCTGACTTAACTTTAGGAGTATATTTTGCTAACACCGCTTTTGTTTGTTTTCCAACAATTCCATCCGGTGTCAAGCCATTCTCCCTCTGAAACTTCTTTACGGCCGAAGCCGTTATGCTTCCATAGTACCCTGTTGCTTTTGAATATTTAAAATATCCTAATTTTTTTAAAGCAAGCTGCACTTGTTTCACTTCACTGCTGCTATTTCCTCTTTTTAGAGCCGCCATAGAAACCTGCACTGGTTGTAATATTATTGCAGCCGCCAGACAAAGAGCTGCTAATTGCTTCCTATGTAATTTAATCATTTTTATACCCATTGTATATCCCAAACATGCCTGGGATACTGCCACAAATAATACTGGTTGAAAGAATGCTGCGTGGCGTCCTTTCTATAATTTATATATTTTCCTTCAACCTTTACCTCTTTTCTGCTTATTACTCATTTCATATTATTAGTTGCAGAGCAGACATACATTTCGTATTTACTTTTCACAACCATTTATTTTTATTTTTCTGTTCTTCTTTCGTGTTTAATTGAATACATAGGGTATTATATTACACAATTATAAACTTGTCCAGCATTTTGTAACATTTTCGTAATACATTTTTAAAAATTAATTAATATATTCCATCTTCTGGTATGTCTTGAAGATTCTTCAATATTTGGAAATGATTTTTACTATAATGAATGATTCCTTCTTTTTTTAGTCTTGCCATTTCTCTGGACATGGCACTTCTGTCTATACATAAAAAGTCTGCTAACTCATTGCGATTTAATGCTATTTTAAAAGAAGAAGCATGTTTTCTCTGTGCCTCGGATATCAAAAATGCCAAAACCTTTTCTCGAATTGTCCGCTTTGACAGCAATTCCATTTTTTGATTTAAATACAGATTCTTAGTAGCAAGAATCTGTAATAAATTTGTAATAATTATACTATGAAAATCACATACTGCATCACATGGCGAAACTATCCGCTGAATGGAAATCCAGAGTATTTCACAATTATCTGTTGCATAGACACTCACCGGACTTTCCTTTACACCAGCACAAGCAAAGGTTTCCCCAAATACATCTCCTGCCTTAAGATTTGTAACCAGCATTCGATTTCCCATAATGTCCTCCCGTATGATATGTCCACTTCCTTCTAATACTATACCAAGAGAAGGTACTGGATTTCCCGACAAAATGATTGGTTGATTTTTTTTGTATTTCTTAACATTTCCATGCAGGCATACCAATATATCAACAATTTTCTCTGCATTTATTCCGTGAAATAATGATACCTCTTTTAAAATATTATAATACTTATTCATACTAGCTCTACTCCTATACTGTTAATAGCATCTTAATTATTCTATTTTATATAATAAATGTACAAATGAACAGACTAATGAGACGAATGAGACTGTTTGTCATTTTTAATTATATAAAATGGTATAGATAAATTGACAGAAAAGTTCACATATGTTATTATGTCTATGTTTTTCAATGAATTCAAGCAATAATACAGAAAAATATCAATATACGAAATATATACTAATTTCAACTTTAATACCTCATTGAATTCTAAGTTTTTTTTGTATGATATGCATTAAAACTCTTGACTTTTCTTAATAAAACCAAATAAAAACGTCAAACTTAATAAATTTTTCCAAATGATTTCATTATATTATTCACAAATAAAAGTTGAAAATGAATAGTTTTAATGTTAATTTGAATAGATTTTTTTATCAATATTGATTAAAATCATTACTATAATCCTTGTTTTTAATATGTATTTTAGTACATTTTTGTACAGATACTATACTAAGAAAAGTAAATATGACCATGTAAACTATTGATGAGCAAACTTTGTGTGAACTTGCATACAGAAGACTCATACAAAGTTTTACCTTCGGCAGACATTACTACATGATTATAGCACATGAAAGAGGAGGCTTATAGATTTGAAAAAACAAGAAAAGAATAAAGTCTTTTTACCACCAAAGAAAAGCATCATGTATTATATTAAAAAAGACTGGCAGTTATATGTGCTAATAGCACTACCTTTACTTTTTGTTATACTTTTTAAATATGCTGCTTATCCCGGACTGCGTATGGCCTTTATGGATTACAAACCTGCCAAAGGGTATGCTGGAAGTGACTGGGTTGGCTTTGAAATCTTCCAGAAGATTTTTAGGGATGGCGACTTTATCCGAGCGCTAAAGAATTCCTTAGTATTTAACTTTTTAGATTTATTAGTAGGATTTCCGGTACCGATTATTTTAGCAATCTTACTAAATGAATTAAAATTTCCCAGATTTAAAAAGACTTCACAGACCATATTATATTTACCCCACTTTTTATCCTGGGTTATTGTAGCTTCTGTTGGATATACTTTGTTTAAACCGGAGACTGGTCTTATAAACATTTTACTAAGAAATCAAGGTCTCATACAAGAAGGTATTCCTTTCCTAACAGAAAAATATCGTTGGGCGGTAACCTACCTGCTAATTGGTGTATGGCAGACCATGGGTTGGGGAACAATTATCTATCTTGCAGCCATAACAGGCATTAGTGGTGAGCTTTATGAAGCAGCTACCGTAGATGGTGCTAACCGGTTTCGTAGAATCTGGCACATCACTTTACCAGGAATTAAAAGTACCACCATTACTTTATTGATTATGAATTTAGGAAGAGTTATGGGAAGTAATTTCGAGCGTCTGGATTCTTTTGGAAATGTACAGGTTCGTGATTTCCAATACCAGCTGGCTATTTATGTATATGAAAAAGGTCTTAGTTCCGGTAACTTTAGCAGAGCAACCGCCGTTGGCCTTTTCCAATCCCTTGTCGGATTATTACTGGTTCTGTTAGCTGACAAATTCGCCAAATCTATTGGCGAAGACGGACTGATTTAGGGAGGAGAACTATGAACAAAAAGAAAAAAAATGTAGAATTTGCCGAGTCCCAAGGTACTAGTAAAATCAAAGTTGGTGATATCGTAATCATGGTTATTATTACACTGCTGTGTTTAACCTGTATTTTACCGTTTATACATTTAGCGGCTAAGTCAGTAAGCAGTAACACTGCCGTATTATCAAAATCAATTTTTTTACTTCCAAAAGGAATTAACTTTGATGCCTATATATCCATTTTCAAAGATGGACAATTAACCCATTCTATGGTCTACTCAGTATTGGTAACCGTATTGTTTACAATCGTGGGTCTTATTTTAACAACCTGTGCAGCTTACCCATTATCCCGTAAAAACTTTAAGGGAAGAAACATATTTGCTTTATTACTATTGTTTTCGATGTATTTTAGTGCCGGTTTGATTCCTGAATACTTGTTAATGAAGGATCTTGGATTACTAAATACTATGTGGGTATTAATATTACCGTTAGCTTTCTCTCCGTATAATACCTTAATTATGAAGAGCTTTTTACAGGCAACCATTCCTGATAGCTTGGAGGAATCAGCAAAGTTAGATGGTGCAACCAATTTTCAAATACTGTTTAGAATTGTACTTCCTCTATCCAAATCTATCATTGCAACACTGGCCTTATTCTTTGCCGTAGGTAGATGGAACGCTTATGCTGATGCGAAGTATTACATTACTACAAAGGCTCTACAGCCTATCCAGTATCTCTTAAGTAACATGGTACTAAATTCATCCTCTGATTCTGTTAGTTTATCAGAAGCAGCTCAGGTTGTTAGTACACCAGAAGTATTACAGGCTGCAACTATTATGTTTGCTACCCTACCAATTATCTGTATCTATCCATTCGTACAGAAATATTTTGTTAAAGGTGTTATGATTGGTGCCGTTAAGGGCTGATAGCACCACAAATATAAGTTAGTAAGCTTGGGGTTTATGAGCTTAACTATAGAGAACAAGCACTCAAACTTAAAAGGAGGACTATTTATGAAAAAAAGATTTCAAAAAGTTGTTGTATTAGCTTTAGTTGGTATAATGACAATGAGCGTTTTTTCCGGCTGCGGCAAGAAAAATCCTACGGAAAATCCCGGAACAACAACTGCACCTACAAAGGCAGGGGAAGCTACAGAAACTCCTGACAATACAGTTGCCGGTATAGAAGGCTGGACACCATTCAGCGAAAAAGTTTCAATTACTGTTCCAGTTTATGACCGTTCTAAAGAAGGATATCCTGCGGTAGATGATAATTACTGGACAAAATGGATTCAAAAAGAATTCGGTGACAAATACAATGTAGATGTAGATTTTGTTGCAATCCCTCGTGGTGATGTAATGACAAAATACAGTATGCTAATTGCTGCTGAACAAACACCTACTATCTTAATGGAATATGATTATCCTAAGGTAGCGCAGTGGGCAAATGACGGAGCAATGCAGGTAATTGATTTAGAAAAGTTCAAACAGGTAGCTCCTAATTACTATCAGAAAATGGTTGATAACAACCAGTTAGACTATACAAAAATCAATGGTGAAGACTATTTTGTATTATCCGAAAGACCTTACTACAACACTCCATTTTCTCATGTAAGATTTGTTAGAAAAGATTGGTTAGATAAAGTAGGCAAAGAAGTTCCTCAGAACTATCAGGAATATACGGAAGCAATTGACGCTATTATTGCAGCAGGTCTGACTGACCAGCCTCCGGTTGATTTGTCCTTACCAACAGCTGCTTATGTACCAAACTTTGGTTTTAGAAATTTCCCAGTTGATGAAAAAGAATGGGCAATGCACTCAAGCTTAGGTACTGCTTCTCTTTCTTGGGAACCCACTTATAAATTATTAAAAAGACAAAATGCTGAATATAACAAAGGATATTTTTCTAAAGAATATGACTTAGATGCTAACGTAGCTGACAGCTCCCAGGCAAAAACTGATTTTATCAATGGTAAACTCTTTACTTTTGCTGGTTATATGTCTGCTTCCGTAGATTGGTTAACCGCTTTCTATGAAAAAAATCCAGGTGCAGAGCTTGCAATTGCAAGTGTAACAGCTCCTGTTGAACCAGGTGTTGTTGATGTTCCAGGAATTCGTGCTGATAATCCTTTTGGTATGATTGTTGGATTCAGCTCCTTAGCTACAGAAGACCAGTTAAAAGCTGCTTGGATGTATATGGAATGGATGAGTCAGGAAGATGTATTATTTACCTTAGAGAATGGTGTTGAAGGTGTTACTTATACACTTGATGAAAACGGACTTCCTAAAATGGATGACACATACAGAGGGGAAGAAATGTTAAATCACAATAATAACATTGATATGACTTGTATCGTACATGCTACGAAACAATTAGGTACTATTGAAGATACAATCAAGGCACTCACTCCTCAAGGACTTCCTCAGGACTTCTATCAAGCCTTTTTAGATAATTATAAATCAATGGAAGAAAATAAGAAGTATGCTTATTCTGATCCAGTATTCTCTGTCCCTGTTGATGCAGAAAGTGAATACTCCGCAGCTTTATTCAGCTTATATCAGGAATACAGCGTTCAGCTTACTAAATGTAAACCAGAAGAATTTGATGCTTTATATGAAAAATTAAGCAAACAATATCTGGATGCAGGCTATCAAGAAATCATTGATGAACGTTTAGAAGCTTATGAAGCTGGTAACACAACAAAACTTATTCTTTCTGAATAATTTAATACTTTAATATAAATGAAAGGCTGAGATAGCAATTGTTATCTCAGCCTTTCATTTATATACGCTATTTCAAACCGAATAGAATAAATAGTAAACTTATAATAGATCAACAAATTTTTTTAGATAACCTGCTGCCCTGTCTCTTGTCAGCATTTCCTGAGGCCTAAAATCATCTTTTATAATGCCCAAATTTCTTGCCGCCTCAACTTCTTTCTTTGCCCAAAGAGTAGCTGAATCCACTAACACTTCTCTTTTCTCACTTTTTAACTGTTTACGGCACTTATAGCTGTTGATACAGAGAACAATAAATTCTTCTTCTTTTAGTGCTTCTAGAGGTTGTAATTTACCGTCTTTTATCATAGCTGCCGGTACAATATCATTTTGAAATGCTGTTTCCACTACACCCGCATACCATTCATGTCCTACCACATCTTCGTATCTATCATTATAAACTTCTGTAGGAACAAATCTAACCCCTTTTACAATCCAGTCTAATGCTTCAGCTCTGTTAATAAACTCCTGAGGTCTGAACTTGTTTGTTTTATCAGATAGTATTCCATTTTCAGCCAAATAACAAATTGCACTTTGCTCCAAGGCAGTCTGAATATCATCAAATTCTACTGTTCTGACAGATGTGTTACCACGGACAAAATCAGCTGGAGCTGTTGGTACTATGTTTTCTACTGGGGGAATCCATAATAATTCCTTATCAGCTTTATTAATGCGCGCTTTAACAATAACTTCCTTTAATCCGGGTACTTTAAGTGCTGCCTTCGCAATAAAACCTGCAACAAGGAAGCCACCATAATCATTGCTGTGGGTATAATCTTTGGGAAAATAATATCTGGCAGCATCTTCTACCCCAAGTCCAGTTACAAACTCTTTACTGTAATGGTGAAGGTCAAGAACAGGTATATCTTCCTCTTGTCCAATTTCTTTACAAACCTTGGCATAGTCCTCTAATAAATCATTGTAGCTGCCATCACCTTTCCAGGTATTCCTAGCAAGGGGTGTAACAATAATTGGTATTGCTTCTTTTTCTTTGATTTCTTTTATGTATCTTAAAAGCTCTTTTCTATATCCTCCACTGGCAGTAAGCACCGGAAGCTTCTGGTCATTATGGGCAAATTGAAGAAAGAAATAGTCACCCGGTTTTATTAAGTGCATCACAATATCGTAATGTCCCTCACTTCGAAAAGAAAGAGTAGTTAAACCCGAATGGGCATGATTTGAAACTGATATCTTATCATTAACATAAAAAGAGAGCATTTGTCCCCAACCACAATAGCTACAGCCGGGTTTATAGGGATAGGCCGTTCCCTGGTCTGTTACCGTAGAGTCACCGCCGATATATAAAGTCGGACACTCCTCCTGTCGAATAAAAATCTCAGAGATTGCGATGTTGCTTCCAATTACAGCTAGGTCAAAACTCGTATCTTTGCAACTCTCTGTTATCCCTCTTGGGATAATATCACATATATTCACAACTGCATCTACTGTAAATACACTGCCCCCTTTAATTCCCTCCTTCTTAGCAAGCAATCTTCTCCTACCTGCAAAGATTATAAGCTCCTTTGTATCTTCTAAGGCTGTTACCGTTACATTCACACGATAATTTCCTTGTTCTGGGACATCCGCTTTAAAGCAAATAGGTACCTCTGCTCCTGACAAACTACTAACACCTTTGTCAGTATCAATGAGTTTTGTTACATCTTCTCCTTTTAACCAGTAATAGGGTTCAAATCCAGAATTTAACTCAGGAATTTGTAAAGCTTCCTGCTCTGCTCTGTTCTTTTCTATCACAAAACCACAGGTTCTTTCCGGAGAATATAACAGGTCAGAATTGATTCGTATAAGATTACTTTCTGGTTCTGCATTGCTTTCTTGATTCCTTTGATAAAATAGATACTTTTTCATATACATGTGCTTTTCTACTCCTTTTATTAACTTAATCGTATATATAATAACGATAAAATATTTATTGCCCTGTCGATATAATTTATGTGTCTGAATTATATTTCGACCGAACACAGAAAAAATATATTATATATAAGAAAAATTTGGGTCAGGCTTATTGATTATAAACCTGAACCAAATTCATCCGCTAATATTTGAATATGCAATATTTTATCACAACTACTTATTAATTCATTATACCTAGATTGCTACATCCATCCTGTAAATTCCAAAATAGATGCTTTGGGTGAGTTAGCCTCTGATTGAAGTGTTTGTTTTCTCCATACTCTTGGAGGTACCTCCATTAGTTTCATAAAGCACCTGTTAAAGCTTGAGATTGAATGGAATCCTACCTGTTCAGATATGCTCAATATAGAATCCTCCGTACTGCGCAATAGCCGGCAGGCTTCATCAATCCTTGTACTATTAAGAAAATCAAGTGGTGCCGCACCCATAATGGAATGAAAGGTTCTTCTAAAATGGCTTACACTTAAATGGCATAAGTCTGCCAGTTCTTCAATGGATATGGGCTGCATATAATTTTTATGAATATACTCCAGCGCATTGGAGATCATAAGAATATTTTCCTCTTTCTTCGTATCCTTTGCCTCTGCTTTGGGCTCTTCTATCTGCTGGTTTTCTGCACTATGAATTCGCAGTAGTTCAATATATAGGGATAACATCAAGCCTTTTACGTTAGCCTGATAGTTAAATTTCTGTTCTTTTAATTCTTCAATAATAGAACATGCCAGAAAATAGATTTTAGGATATTCCTTTTTGTTCATAATATACCGATAATTTTGTATCGGCGACATCGGGCTTTCAAAATTCATCGCTGCGTCATTAAACATATTACGAAACAGTTCCTCCGGATCTACAAAAATATAAGACCATAAGCTTTCCTGACCTGGAGAGCTATATGTTGTATGAGGAAGATGCCTTGGTACACAGGTTATATCTCCGGCCTGAAAAGGAACTGACTTTCCTTCAAAGTCCATTGTCCCGCTGTCAGAATGACAGACGCCTATTTCAAGGCAGTTATGAAAATGAAGTCTTCCGCTTTTTTTCTCAGATATCCTCCACCGATCACCGCTAAGCAATAAAACAGGAAAATTCAGTGGCAGATTGTAATGACGGTATTCAATAATTACTCTTTTGCGTCTTGCCATAAACACGTTCCTTTCTAAAGATATTTCTTATAGACAATCGTGAAACAAGTAATTTATTTGATAGAATCAATCAAAATCACCCAAAAACGGGGGTCCGCAATTATCTTACTATTTTTATTAATTCTTACACTTTAATTATAACAGCATGGCATTATAATTTCAACTATTCATTTGTAAATTCTATTATTTATTTTGTGCATACTGCCTGATTTAAATTGTATTTTTTGTAATATCTATGCAAAAAGTCATAATTTTTTTAAACAAATTTAATTTTTTTGACATATAATGATTGATTATGCACAGTATTATAAAGCTTATGATTAGATTTTGTAGAATTGGTTGGTTAATATATAATTACACAATAATATAATTATAATTTAACCTACGGGGAATGCTAAAAATATGGATGTTAAGCACAGAAATGGAGGAAGTGTCAGGGAAAAATCAATTCATCTGACTCCCAATTATTTGATATATCAGTGCTGCATCATGTCGAGAAGAGTGAAAGAAAATTTAGAAAATGAAAGGCTGCCACGATGAGATTCTTTCACACTTTTTAGTTGTGGCAGTATCGCAGACAAGTCTGTGGTATGCAATAGGTGTAAAAATATGAAGCTTAATTTTGATGAAGAGCAAATTTACCAAGCAATAGACAAAGTAGTAAGACGTACCATGGGTATGGATTTAACCTGGGATTGGCCTTGCGGAGTTGCTTATTATGGGGTGTCCAGAGCTTATGAAGTAACCAAAAAACAAGAATATCTGGATATGTTAAAAAATTGGACCGATGAATATCTTGAGTTCGGGTTGCCATCTTGGACAGTTAATACCTGTGCCATGGGGCATACCCTTATCACCCTATACCAGGCAACCGGAGAGCAGAAGTATCTAGATCTTATCTTAAGTAAAATCGAATATCTTCGTACAAAAGCCCTGCGTTTCGGAGATAATGTATTACAACATACCGTATCTACTTCTAATGATTTTCCGGAGCAAGCTTGGGCGGATACTTTATTCATGGCTGCCTTCTTCTTGCTAAGAGCAGGCAAAATGTTAGAAGACCAGGAATTAATAAGTGACGCCCTAAATCAATATTACTGGCATATAAAATATCTACAGGATCCTCAGACCAGCTTATGGTACCATGGCTACAATAACTGCTTAGGCAACCATATGTCCGGATTTTATTGGGGAAGAGCCAATGCCTGGGCAGCCTATACCATGTCACAGGTTAAGTTTGTACTGAAAGACTGGTACCTTTATCCTCAATGTATGGACATTGAATGCTCCTTAAGGGACCAGCTTGCCACGTTAAAAACCTACCAGACTGAGAATGGCTTATGGCGTACAATTGTAAATGATGAGGAAGCTTATGAAGAAGTTTCTGCATCCTGCGGTATTGCTGCTGCTATGATTAATAACAAAAATCCTCTTCATACCAAATACATTCAAAAATCCATTAACGGCATCTTATCTAATATCAGCGATGACGGACGTGTCCTTAATGTATCCGGAGGAACCGCTGTTATGAAAGATAAAGACGGTTACCGCAATATTCCAAAAGGGTGGATGCAAGGTTGGGGACAGGGACTTGCCCTTGCTTTCTTTGCAGATTTAGTAAGCAGTAAAGATTTTAAAGACTGAAAACCGGACCGTGAGATAACCGGTAAAAATCGAAACAGGAGGATTCGTTTTATGACGAATGAAAAGAAAACAGGAAGTTTTACTTTGCCAGGAGAGTCCGGTTATGAAGAACTGACTCTTAAATTAGCTAAAAAATGGGGGGCTGATGTCATCCGTGACAGTGATGGTACAGTGTTGTCTGATGAAATAATTAGCGCTGGTTATGGAATTTATTCTACGATATGCATAATAAGAGACCACAATCAATGGGCCGCTCAGAATACAGATAAATTGCAGCAGAGTTTCTTAATGACAAACCCTGTAGTTGCAAAAGGAAATGAATTAGAAATCCCTCTCATGAACGATTTTTTTGAGGAACAATTCACAATCAATGACAGCGAAGATTCTATAAAGTACTGGCAAGTATATGACAGAACCACGAATAAAGAAGTAAGCAGAGATAAATGGTCTTACAACCAGGAAACAACTTCTGTTCTATTAAAAGAGATTACCCCTTGGCATAAGTATACCGTAAGCTTTATGGCATATCGTATCTGGGAAGAAATCTCTATGTACAACCACACTACAAATAACTGGGATAAAGAACATCTTATGCAGATAGACCCAATGCATGTTGAAACTCAGGAATATCTTCTGAACTGGTTGGACAACTGGTGCCAGACTCATAAGGAAACAACCGTTGTCCGCTTTACTTCCATGTTCTATAATTTTGTTTGGATATGGGGAAGCAATGAACGTAACCGTCACCTGTTCTCTGACTGGGGCTCCTATGACTTCACTGTCAGTCCGCTGGCATTAGATAAATTCAAAGAAAAATATGGTTATGCATTAACTGCCGAAGACTTTATCAATCAGGGCAAATTACAAGTAACGCATATGCCTGGCAGCAAGGAAAAGGCTGACTGGATGGAGTTTATCAATGATTTTGTAATAGATTTCGGCAAAAAATTAATACAAATGGTACATGATTATGGCAAATCCGCTTATGTATTCTATGATGACAGCTGGGTTGGCATTGAACCTTATAATGGGAAATTCGAAGAATTTGGTTTTGACGGTTTGATTAAATGTGTCTTCTCTGGTTATGAAGTAAGACTTTGCTCTGGCGCACCAGTTGATACCCATGAATTGAGACTTCATCCATATTTGTTCCCAGTAGGGCTTGGTGGTGCTCCAACCTTTATGGAAGGCGGAGACCCAACACTGGAGGCGAAAAACTTTTGGATAAGCATTCGCCGCGCGCTCCTTCGTGCGCCCATTGACAGAATTGGTCTAGGCGGTTATCTACACCTTACCGAACCATTCCCGGAATTTAACGATTACATTGAAAAGGTTGCCGATGAGTTTAGATTGATAAAAGAATTACACCACAATGGAAGTCCTTATTGTTTCAAACCTAGGATTGCTGTACTTCATACCTGGGGTAAACTTCGCTCCTGGACATTGTCCGGACATTTTCATGAAACCCATATGCATGATTTGATTCATATCAATGAAGTACTTTCCGGTCTTCCTTTTGAAGTTTCTTTTATCAACTTTGATGATGTTAAAGCAGGTGCACTTGATACAATAGATATTGTAATAAATGCAGGTTATGCTGGTTCTGCCTGGAGTGGCGGTGCCTCCTGGAGTGATACGGAAGTATTGGAAAAGTTAACTCAGTGGGTAAATGAAGGCGGTACCTTTATGGGTATTAATGAACCATCTGCTCTAGAAGGTTATGACAACTTCTTCCGTATGTCACATGTACTTGGTATTGATAAGGATACCGGAGCAAAAGTATGCCATGGTAAATGGTCATTTAACGTAGAAGGAGATTCCACCCTATTACCGGAAAATTACAGCATTAAGCCTCAGAAAAACCTGTACTTAACTGATGGCTTGGCAAAAGTTTTGGCTGCATCTGCGGATGCTCCTGTCCTAACTGCCTATGAGTTTGGCAAAGGAAAGGGCATCTACCTGGCATCCTATGAAATTACGCCTGAAAACAGTCGTATGCTTCTTAATTTATTAGTGCACTCCGGTCGCGAGGAATTTGACGGCAAATATCTGACAGATAATCTTCACACAGAGTGTGCTTACTATCCAAATACTAAAACTTTGGTTGTAATAAACAACAGTGACCAAGCTCAAACAACAACGATAAAGACTGACTTTGGTTCTGTAACCGTTACAATGGAAGCATTTGATAATGCAATCCTTCCTTTAGACAAATAACGTGTGCCCCAACGGCACAATAGTAAAAGACCTATTGTCAGTTAGTAACAATAGGTCTTTTACTTTAATAATAATAACTACAACAAAACTTTTAAGAAAGCTTTTCTAAACTAATTAGAAAATAACTGAGTGGCATACACAGTACCATTGCTGTCTTTATAAACTCCAATACCAATATTTCTAAACTTTGCATTCATAATATTAGCTCTGTGACCCGGTGAGTTCATCCAGCCCTCTACTACTGCCTCCGGTGTATTGTAACCATAAGCAAGATTTTCACCGGCTGTTGTAACACTTACGTTAAATTCATTCAATACAGTTGACCAGGCTGTTCCATTTGGCCTTGTATGGGAAAAGGATTGAACAATTTCTTCAGCACGCTTATTAGCCGGTGCCGTTAAGGCTTTGGACATTGTTAATTCAGATAAGCCACCATTTTTACGTTCAATATTAACTAATTTTAGAACCTGACTCGCAAAACTGCTGTCATAAGTCTGCTCGGAGGAAGTTGGTGTTGGCGTTTTAGTCGGGGTCTGTGTCGGCACCTTTGTCGGAGTCTGTGTCGGTATTTGCGTTGGTGTCACTTCTGCACCCGCAGTAGTCACAGAAGTTTTGTCAGAATAAGCTCCAAAGTATTTTGTTCCATTATTTACCTTAGCAGCCCGTACTCTATAATAATAAGTTGTCCCATCACTTAGTCCGTCATCTGTATAGCTGTTGCAAGTGGCATTTCCTATATATTTATAAGTTCCATTTACACTCGTTGAACGGTATACATTATAGCTTTTAGCATTCTTAACATTGGACCAGACAATAGCCACAGAACTCTTACCGATTGCTTTCGCAGTAATAAAACTTGGCTTACCCATAGTAGGGGTTACCACTGTAACCGTTGAATACTTACTGTTGACTTTTTTACCTTTCACGATATCATAAGCTCTTGCTTTGTAGTAATAAGTTCCGGCAGCTTTTACCTTTTTATCTGTATAAGAATTACTCTTTGTATAACCAATATATTGATATGTTCCATCTCTTTTAACTGCTCTGTAGATCTTGTAGCCATCTGCTGCATTTACGCCGTTTATTTTAAAAGTTACGGTTGTAGCTGTTCTGTTAGTGGCTGTTAATGCAGGTCTACCCGTTTTTATCTGGCTCGCCGTTGCTGCCTGCGCTGTCTGTGTTGCATTAGCATTAAAAACAATTGGATTATATATTGAAGTTGATATTAATGCCAATGTTAAGATTGATGTTGCCACAAATCTCTTCATACTGTTTGCCCTCCTACTTGTTGTTCACAATTAAGTTGCTAATTTAGGTTAACATAATACAGAACACTCCGCAATCGTTAGTTTATGGAAAGCGACACAAGTATATCCAATTTGACAAAATATATACTCTTAAAAGGGAAACCCCTATAAAAAATGCACAATAAAAACTTCACAGTATATTTGTCGAACGGATATATACTCCATTGACATAAAACTGTGAAGTTAAATACTACAATCAATCGGCTATGAAACTGTTTTCAATCGTTATAACTGCCTGATAACGTTCATCAATCCTTGTGATTTCTTCTTTAATTTTTTCTAATAGTTCCTCTTCACTAACCTTACTATAGGAATAGGGGACTACCAAATCAAATATCATGTTAATCCTATGGTCACCGTTTACAATACGAAAATCATGTATGGCGGCTTCCGGTTCTAAATCCTTTATTACCTGAGTAACCTTCATCTTTTTATCAAGCACCCTTTTATCATTCACTTCTACCGGGTCCATGTGAATTACTAAGAAAATTCCCATTTCACGTAAGATATCTCTTTCTATCCTGTCTATGGTTTCATGCGCTGTCTCTAAATCAACATCATTTGGCACTTCTGCATGTATAGTTGCCATAATATTAGTAGGTCCGTAATTATGAACTATCAAGTCGTGGCTGCCTATAATTCCTTCATAACTTTCCACTTTGTTAGTTATTGCTTCATAGGTTTCTCTGCCCACTGCTTCGCCTAACAAAGGTTCTAAGGTTTCCTTCGCTATTTTATAGCCTGCAATTAATACAAATATGGATACCACCAAACCCATATATCCGTCAATGGCAAGGTCCGTAAATTTACTGATTAAGACGGATATAATGGTAGTGGAGGTAATTAAAACATCGCCAAGAGCATCTGCTGCAGTAGCTTTCATAACGCCTGACTGTATCCGTTCTCCCAGCTTACGGTTAAAGACAGACAACCACAACTTTACCAAAACGGATAAACAGAGTATAATAACCAAAATCCATTGAAACCTGACAGTCTCAGGACTCAGAATCTTAGAAAAAGCACTTTTAAAGCAGGAGATACCTACCTGAATAATTAAAAAAGATACAGCAAATGCAGCTATATATTCAAATCTTCCATGTCCGAAGGGGTGCTCTTTATCTGCCGGCCTCCCTGCCAGCTTTACACCTACTAATCCAACCAAAGAGGATGCTGCGTCTGACAGGTTATTAAAAGCATCAGCCATGACAGAAATACTGTTAATGATAAGTCCGATTGCTAATTTTGTTCCAAACAGCAGCACATTACAAATAATTCCCACCACCCCAGTTAGCATACCATATGCGGTTCTTACCTTAGGATTCTCTTTTTTTTCATACTCTTTTACGAATATCTTAACTAAAAAATCAGTCATTTCTTCCTCCCGGAAAATAGTTCTTAGGTTATATTATTTTCTGCCTCAGGTGTTTTATGCCAATCATGAAAATAAAAACTAATTTTCTAAAAATCATAATTCAATTACATAAAAAACACCTGTGGAACATACTACTACTGTCCCCCAGATGCTTTCTTACTTTTACAGCGATTGTAAGCCACAGCTATATAAATATATTCAGGCTAATCTGTACTATAAATGTATGCAGTGCATGAATGATTAAAATTAGTATAATCTACCAGTTATGTTTCGTCAAGTTTAACTTACTATCTTAATAAGACTCCACCTCATTAAAATAATAGGTCTCTTTATTGCAACTGAAGCTCATACAGTTTTTTATATATCCCATCCACATTCAGCAGCTGCTGATGAGTTCCTGATTCTCTTACCTTCCCTTTATGCATAACGATAATTTTATCAGCATGTTGAATGGTGGATAAACGATGGGCAACCATAATAGTAGTTCTGCCCTCCATCAGCTTTTCCAATGCTTCCTGGATAAGTTGTTCCGTCTCTGTGTCAATATTAGCTGTTGCCTCATCCATAACCAGGATTGCCGGGTCATAGGCAAGCGTTCTGGCAAAGGATAATAACTGTCTCTGACCCGCAGATAAAGTGGCACCACGTTCAGTTACTGTCTCTTCATAAGCATTACTAAGCTTTTCAATAAAATCAGCTGCATTCACATAAGCTGCTGCCTGATGTACCTCTTCATCGCTTATTTCATCGTTCTTTAGACGAATATTACTTTTAATATCTCCTGTAAATATGAATACATCCTGTTGTACCTGACCAATGGCCCCCCTGAGCTGTTCTGTACTTAATTCGCTGATATCTACCCCGTCAACGGTTATTTTACCCTTTTGTATATCATAATATCTGCCGATTAAATTAAGAATGGAGGACTTACCTGCACCTGTTGCACCCACAAATGCTGCTCTTTGTCCCGGTTCAATGACAAAACTTACGTCTTTCAGTATCCAGTTTTCCTCCTCATAGGCAAACCATACATGTTCGAATTCTATACGTCCTTTTATTGCCGGTAAATTTACAGGATTCCTGGGATTTTCTATCATCGGCTTTTCATCCATGATGGTAAAAATCTTTTCAGCAGATGCCATAGCTGACTGCAAAGTGCCTAACTGCTCTGCTAATTCCTGAATAGGTTCAAAGAAGGAGCCGATATATTGTATAAATATATAAAGCGTTCCTATGGACACCGTTCCGGCTAAGACAGAATTACCGCCTACCCATAATATTATTACTAAGGAGATAATGGAGAGTATATAAATAGAAGGACGGAAAATAGCAAAGACCATCATTTCCTTAAAATTTGCCCGATATAAATCTCTACTTTTTTCTTTAAACTCTTCATACTTTTCCTTCTCTCTGGCAAAAATCTGAATTAATTTCATTCCTGATAAATGTTCAGACAGATAAGTATTAATGAACGTAATCTTAGTTCTCACTACTCGGTAAGTTGCTCTTGAAATGGTTTTAAATAAAAGTGTCAGGCCAATAATTACTGGTAACAGTATAAACGAATACAGGGACATTCTTATATCAATGCTAAGCATAACCACTGCAAGTCCGACTATTTTAATTAAATTTTTAAATAACTTTACCAATATGTTAGCATACATTTCATTTAGCGCTTCCACATCATTGGTAACCCGTGTAACAATCCGGCCAACGGGTGTAATATCAAAAAAGCGGAGAGATAATTTGTGGACATGTTCAAATACTTCCTGACGAATATTGTAGATAATACTCTGTCCGGTCAACTGTAAAATCCATGTTTGAAAAAAATTACAGACAAAACTTCCAATCAATACCAAAAGATAGATAACCGCAGTCTGTTTTATACCGTTGAAATTACCTTTTCCTATAAATTCATCAATGGCATCCCCTACTAGTACCGGCCGATAAAGTTCCAGACCGGTAATACATAATACCAGGAGAAAAGCCAACAGCATCCAGTGCCAATAAGGTTTTGCATAAGCAAGAAGACGAAGCAGTACACTTTTGTTGCTTTCTTTTTCATACTCAGTTTCTGTGTATTTTGCCATTCTATTTCAATCCTTTCTGGTTTCGCTTATGTTTTTTAAACCGCTTCCAGTTGTTTTTCTAATTGTTGTTTTTCATACATTTTTGCATAAATACCTTGTCTATTAAGAAGCTGTTCGTGATTTCCGTATTCCGCAACCTTACCCTCTTCTAATACTAAGATGTTATCGGCATTCTGTATGGTAGAAATTCTGTGTGCTATTATTATAGTCGTTTTATCTTTCCGATTCTTTTTTAAGTTTTCTAAAATTTGTTCTTCTGTATTGATATCCACCGCAGAAAGAGCGTCATCAAGTATTAGGATAGGTGCATTCTTCATAAGTGCTCTGGCTATGGAACTTCTCTGCTTTTGACCACCAGATAAGGTTACTCCCCTCTCTCCGACTAAAGTACTGTAGTCTTCAGGAAAATCCATAATATTATCATGAATACAGGCTTCCCTGGCCGCCATGTGCACCAGTTCCAACTCTTTATTTGCAGAACCAAATGCTATATTATTCTTTAGTGTATCGGAAAACAAAAAATTATCCTGAGGTACATAGGCTATGTTTTCCCTTAATACCTTAAGTGGAATCTTACGGATATCGTGTCCGTCAATGGTAAGCATACCTGGCTCCACATTATACATACGTAATAACAAATTGGCTATGGATGACTTACCACTTCCGGTACGTCCAAGCACTGCAAGAGTACTGCCCTGTTCCACCTTTACATTTATATCTTCTAATACAATAGGTGTTTCTTTGGTAAAACGAAATGTCAAGTTGTGAAACTCGATCTCTCCCTGCAACTTCGTCACCTCATCCAGTTCTTCTTCATCGTATATCTCTGGCTTTTCCTGAAATATGTTTTCAACACGCTTTAAGGACGCAAATCCCTGAGAGAATAAGGTAATACTTTCTCCTGCCGCAATCATAGGCCAGACAAGCATATAAATATACTGGTTAAACGCAATGAATCTTCCTAGCGTAATGCCTCCGTTAATGGTGAGATATCCTCCATATATAAGAGTTATTAAACTGGAAAGTCCAATAATTACATCTAGTAAGGGCATTATTACGGCCTGAAGCTTTACCACCCTCATATTTTTATCTTTATTTTCTTTATTTGCCTTGGCAAACTGAATCAGTTCTTTTCTCTCCTGAACAAATGCCTTTACAACTCGTATGCCGGATACGCTTTCCTGCACCTGGTCCGTTAAATCAGAAAAAGCCTTTTGCTTTTCTGAAAATCGCCTTTCTGCCGATCTGCCGTAATATACACCACCTATCGCTATAAATATCATAGGTATAACTGCAAGTAAAGTTAACCTTAAATCAACATAAAGAATCATTTTTGTCAGTACCATGATTGTCATAATACAGGCATCAAAAGAGGTAATAACTGCCGGTCCTATAGACATTCGAATCGCATTTAAATCATTGGTAAAATGAGACATTAAATCTCCCGTCTTATTTCTATTATAAAATCCCATGGATAATGTTTCTAGGTGTGTAAACATGTCATTACGGAGCTCAAATTCAATGGAACGGGCAGCACCAAATATAAAGTATCTCCATCCAAACCTGCCGATTGCCATGATTAATCCTGTGATAGCAATCTGTACTATCCCTAAGAGAAGACCATCCTTACCAATACTGCTGCTTTTAAGACCATCGGTTATCTCCCCTGTAAACTGAGGTATGTAAAGACTAACAAAATCTACACAAAACAGGGCCAATATCCCTAAAATATATTTCCATTTGTATTTTACCAGATATTTAATCAAAAATCTTTTCTTATTCATGAAGGTCCTCCATCCCTTATTATATGTTCAAACCTAGGGCGTGTCTGAAAATAGCTTGCTACATGAGAGACCATTTGGGGATTACATGGGACGATTTTTTTAGTGTAGTGATACTAAGACCTTAAATCGTACACAGAATACCTCAAAGTTAGGCACTCAGAATGGAACAATGCATATTCCGACACACTTAAGCACGTCCTTTTATTATCTATCATTTCAGACAAATTTTCAATTATTTTTTATAATTAATTTATAGATACACTAATGTAAATTTATAAAAAAACAATGTCTATGCTAGAATAATTCTTACAAAGACATTGCTTGATATACTTAATAAATTATCTTAAAGTTTTCTCTAGTATCCTTCTAGCCGGTGGAAAAAGCTTTTGCTTTACAATAAAGTTCCAGACAGGCTCGAACTTCTTCCAGGCACCTGCATAGGTAAAATGCTTTATGGACATTCTAACCTTTTCATGATTTTTTGAAGCCTTTCCTATATTACTCCACTTATAAAATTCTCTATAAGCTGTCTGGTACCCTTTTTCCATCTCTTCTTTTGATAAGTTCTTATGTTGAAATACCAGATGTCTAGTATCATATGCATTCCAGTCAAAGCTTTGTATCCTATTTTCTTCTTTCATCTGATGGAACAGACTTGTTCCCGGATATGGGGTCAATATGTGAAAGGTTGCAGTTGTAATACCACTCTCAATTGCCCAGGAGACAGTTCTTAAAAAAGTATCCTTATCATCCTCTTCCATCCCGAAGATAAAACTACCGTTAATCATGATACCCAGTTCATCCAGTCGCTTCACCGCTGTTTGGTAAGATTGGTTTATATTCGTTTGTTTTCTTGCTTTAATAAGATTCTCCCGATTCATGGACTCAAAGCCAATAAAAGCACTACGAAACCCGGCTTCATAGGCTTCTTCAATTAAGTCTCCTTCAAGAACAGAATTGACTGTAATCGCTCCTTGGAACACTCTGTTCATAGATTTCATTTCTCGAAACAATTCATGGCACAGTTTTTTGTCTGCAAACAAGTTATCATCTAAAAAATATAGATGCTTTCCTGGTAATGTATCAAGCTCTTTTAATATTCTATCTATTTTACAGGTATAAAAAGACTGACCCTTTTCAAAAAAAGAATTAACATAACAAAAAGAGCATTGGTTCGGGCAACCTCTTGAGAAAACCATGGAATTAGGTACCAGGTAATGACTCCGTTTTAGTAAATCTCTTCTTGGCAGCGGCAGGTTGTCAAGACACACCGTTCCCGTCTGATAAAACTGTCTTGGCTTACCCTCCCGTAACTCCTTTAAAAATAGTGGAAATGATGTTTCTCCTATCCCGAGCAGTACCGTGTCAGCATGCGCTTTAGCTTCTATCGGCAAAGTGGTCGCGTGCAGACCACCCATTGCAACATAAACTCCTCTTTTGCGGTAAGAATCACCAATCTCATAAGCATGAAGTGCATTGGTTATATACGTCTGGATACATACCAAATCAGGCATATCATCATAAGTAAGTTCCTCAATATGTTCATCTACTATGATAACCTCATCCTCTTCAGAACAAAAAGCCGCCAAAGTTGCCAGTCCAAGTGGGGGAAATAAGGAGTACTTAATTGGCCTCCAAAATGGTGTTTTAGCCTCCTGCAAAGCTGGCAGTATAAATTTAATCTTCACGAAATCACTCCTTTAAGTCCTCAAAAGGGACATACTCCAAGACATCACCCGGCTGACAAGAAAGTGCCTCACAGATTTTTTCAAGTGTTGAAAACTTTATTGCTTTTGCTTTCCCATTCTTTAATATGGATATATTCGCCATAGTAATTCCTACTTTTTCAGATAGTTCTGTTACACTCATCTTTCTTTTTGCAAGCATAACATCAACATTAACTATAATTGCCATATCTCTACCTCAAATCGTCAAATCATTTTCCTGTTTTAATTCACATGCTTTTAGCACCAAATGTGACAAAGCCATACTTAGAATCGTAAGAGAACATCCAACAAACAGAATAAGTATAATCAACAGTAAAATTAAAGGATGTAGTATTTTTGCTACAAACAGCAGACTACCACCAACAATATAGATGCAGCAATCTATTAATATAAATTTGCTGATTGACTTTAAAGAAAGGGCGTTGTCTATACAAAAAGAATTGTCCTGTTTTACATTTTGGCAGATTTTTAAAAACTTCCAAAGGGAAAGATAACAGGGAACAGCTGTTATCCATATAAAAATTTGAAACACAATGCGCATATTACGTATTTTCAATTCCTCAGGAATAAAGTCTCTGCTTAACTCCGGCAAAAGAACAATTAAAAATACAATACCTAATGTGCCGGCTACAAAAGCTATCCCATTAAGCCAGACAGCCATTTCTTTTTGCCTCATATTCATTCCTCCCATAAGTGATATGTTTTTATAGAATGTTTACATCATAGATTTCATTTGTGGATACTGCACAAAGATACACAAGTGAATATCTTATTGAGTTACTATACTATGAGCAGAAAGCATTGTCAATATATTTTTATTGTTTTACAATAAATTATTATTATATTACAACAATTATATTATATTAATATTTCAATCTATATGTTTAATACTATCTACAAATCATTTAATACACCTTTTTTACAATTGAGGTATATTTACAACACGACTTTTAAGTGATACACTTCTAGATAATCATTACAACCTTACAAAGGAGGCATATAATGGGCGAATTATATATTGACCCTGTTTTATATACCGGCAGACCGATGCCGGAAGGCAGACTTTTAAAAGAAATGCGGGTTTATGACTGAATACCTAGATATCACTCCAGGCTCTGTTAGTGTTCTGGGACTGATGAATGATAAAGATTGCAAAGTACAACTCTTAATAGATAAAGATATATTACAGCAGGAATATATAGGTTGTCATCCCTGTGTTAATACAGCCAGCTTAAAGATTTCTCTCAAGGATTTGCTTAGCCGGTGTTTGCCTTATATAAAATATGATATAACCTTTGTAGAACTTTAGTGGAATAGTAGTCATAAATATGTCCTTGCTTCGGTATAATGAAGAAAAGACAGTTATAAACAGATGGGTATTACATTGAAAGACTCTCTTCAACTTTTGATTTCAACGCGTGCTATTGCACGCAGATGGGAATAGGAATAGGAATAAGAATGAAAATATTAGTTGATGCGGACGCTTGTCCCGTAAAACACATTATAGAACGAGTGGCAAAAGGTCTTAATATACCAGTTGTCATGGTTATTGATACAAGTCATATTCTAGAATCTGATTATAGTAAAATAATACAAGTTAGTAAAGCACCGGATGCTGTAGATATCGCTTTAATCAACCGCACGAATTCCGGAGATATCGTAGTGACTCAGGATTATGGAGTTGCCTCTATGGCACTGGGTAAGAGAGCCCTTGCAATTAACCAGAATGGCCGATATTACACCGAAGAAAATATTGACCTATTAATGTTTGAACGCCACCTGTCTAAAAAACAGCGTAAAGCAGGAGGACGTATCGCCTCCATGAAAAAACGTTCTAAAGAAGATGATGAAAAGTTTGAACTTGCATTTTATAAATTATGCAGCCAAAATAAACTTAAGGGGATTAAAGTCTCAAAAACAGACTAAATCCCCTGCCAACTATAAGACGTTCAATTATAAGACTGCCTCTAAAAGTTTTTTGCTATACCCATGAGAAGGTTCTGTAAACAATACAGAAACTGGTGCCTCTTCTACAATCTCCCCCTGGTACATAACGCATACCCTATCGCACATTTTGTGTATCACTTTTAAATCATGGGATATAAAGAGATAGGAAAGCTTGTACTCCTCCCTTAGTTCTTTTAGTAAATCCAGAATCTGTGCCTGTACAGTTACATCCAGTGCAGAAACCGGTTCATCAAGAACAATAAATTTTGAATTTTGAATTAATGCTGCACCAATGGCAATTCTTTGTCGCTGCCCGCCACTAAGCTGGGATAGATACCTGTCCTTATAGGAGGTATTTAAGCCAATTCTTACAAGTATGTTATCTACCTTATCCTGTCTTTCTTCTTTCCCGTACCCGCTTCCCGAAAGTTTTAAGGGTTCTTCCAGTATCCACCCAACCTTTTTTGAAGGATTTAAACTTTGGTAAGGATCCTGGAAAACCATGCGGGGAGCCTTCTCTGCTAACTTGATATTTCCCTTCCAGTTATCAACCAGCCCTAATACAGCTTTTGCCAGAGTTGTTTTGCCACTGCCACTCTCGCCTACAATTCCAAGGCTTTCTCCTTCTAACAAATGCAGAGACACCCTATTTACAACCTGCTTATACGATTTTTCTTTCAAAAAACCCTTTGCTTTTTCTTCATATTTGACTTCCAAATCCCTAACAGACAAGATTACCTCTTCACTAGGACTATTTATTATAGAAACTGAGGATGCTTTAGCACCCTGCCTCATATTATCAATTACCGGCACAGCTTCAATTAATTCTTTTGTATAACTGGTTTTAGGGGATGAAAAAATCTCTTCAACTAACCCCTGCTCTTCAATCTTACCATTCTTCATAACCAGAGCCCTAGAGCAGATTTGTCTGATCACACCCAAGTCATGAGATATTAGCAATATGGCTGTATTATAATCCTTTTGTAACTTTTGAAGAAGCTTTAATATCTGCGCCTGAAGGGTAACATCCAAAGCAGTGGTCGGCTCATCGGCTATTAATAGTCTGGGCTTGCATATCATTGCCATGGCAATCATTACTCTCTGCCTCATACCTCCTGACAATTGATGAGGATACATGTAATACAACTCTTTTGCACCCTTTAACCCTGCTTCTTCAAAAGCTGCATATATCTTTGTTTTCCTCTGCTCTCCACTTAAGCTTTTTTCATGAAGAAGCAGCATTTCTTCTATCTGAAACCCTATTGTCATCACTGGATTTAAGGAGGTCATAGGTTCTTGAAATATCATAGACATTTCTTTCCCTTTTAACTGCCTCAATTCCTGCTTCTTTAAACTTAATAAATTTTTACCCAAAAACATAAGTTTTCCACCAAATACTTTGGCAGACTCTGGTAAAAGTCCTGCTATTGCAAGGGCTGTCATGGTTTTACCGGAACCGGATTCCCCTACTAAACCAAGTATCTCTCCGTGTTTTAAAGAAAAGGTTATGCCATCTATTACTGTATTTTTTTCTCTTCTTACCGGAAACCCCAAGGTAAGACCCTCCACCTTGACTAATATATCTTCTTTTTCCTGCATGTTAAACTCCCATCTGTGTGCAATTACGCACGTACTAATCAGGATGCTAAAAAAGTTTAAGTCTCTAACTTTCATTAATGAGACTAAAACCAAGTACCGTGATTACAATCATAAAACCTGGTGCAAGTGCATACCAGGGTGCATTAAATAAAAAAGACTGCGCTTCTGAGAGCATCCTTCCAAGGCTTGCATCAGGAGGCTGCACGCCAAGCTGCAAATAGCTCATACCGGCTTCTGCCAATACCGCATTATTAAAGCCTATGGTTAAAGAAGATAACAGTATAGGCCTGGTGTTGGGCAGAATATGGACAAACATAACACGAAAATCTCTTGCCCCCATTAACTTGGCATTTTTAACAAAATCCATTTCTTTATATTGAATAAACTCACTACGGATAACTCTTGCAAAGCTAGGAACAAAAATAATTCCTAATGCTAAAATAACATTATATTTACCGGCTCCCGCCACACTTACAAAAATTAAAGCCAGCAAAATACTTGGAAATGAAGCAATTCCATCATTGACCCGCATTATTATTTCATCCAGCAGGCCTCCATAATAGCCTGTCAAGGCACCGATAAAGGTACCTATTCCACCGCCTATGATAATTGTAGAGATTGCTACAAAAAATGTAGTTTTCGCACCTGTCATTACCCGGCTTAAAATATCCCGTCCGAAGTTATCGGTACCAAAAGGATGGCTAAAGGTAGGTGCTGCATTCTTTAAGGTACTGTTCATCTCATTAGGGTCATAAGGTGTATAGAATATTCCTATCAATACGAATAGAGCAACCAGACTAACTAGCACTACTCCCACCACACGGCTTACTTGTTTATGGTTTTTTCTTATGTTCACTTATTTTCTCCTCACTCTGGGGTCAATCCATTGATATAATATATCCACCAAAAAGTTTGTAAGAATTACTACGGCTGCAATATATAGAATTATAACCTGCACAATGGGGTAATCCCTGTTGGATATAGCCGTAACCAAAGTCCGCCCAAGGCCTGGCAGCCCAAAGACTTGTTCAATGATTATGCTCCCTGCCATAACATCAGCTGTAATCATGGCTAGAAAGGTAAGTACCGGTATAAAGGCATTCTTTAATACATGGCGATATAAGATTACCTGTTCTGTATGTCCCTTGCTTCTGGCTGTTCTCACATAATCCAGATGCAGCTGCCTTAATATAGAGCTGCGCAAAAATTTTACTACCATAGCTGTTTTAGGTATTGCTATAGCAAGAGCAGGATATAAAAGATAACTCAGAAATTTTCCAAAGTCTTCATTATAACTAATATAGTTTCCCGGCATAAACCATTTTAACAGTAGTCCAAAGACAAGGGTAAGAATGATACCTAAAAAAAATGGTGGAATTGCCATGGCCAGATGGGTGATAAAGGTGATAAGTCGGTCAGCGAATCCGCCTTCCTTTTTTGCCGCTCCAATACCAAGTGGAATAGAGAACAGAAGTATAAATATCATGGATAGTAAAGCTAACCATAGCGTTACCGGCAGTCTGTCTCTTAGTAATCCACTTACTGGTATATTATATTGGAAGGAGTTTCCGAAATCCCCTGTAATTGCCCCCTTAAACCAAGATAGGTACCTTACGAGAACATTTTCATTTAACCCCAGTTGCTCTCTTAAAGCTTCTACAGCTTCAGGAGTCGCAGAGGTTCCCAGGGAAGTCAGCACACTATCCCCCGGTATAATTTGAAATGCCATAAATGTAAAAAGGGATACAAGAAATAAAGTAATCAGCAAAGCTGCTGTTTTTTTCAAAACGTAACGCATGTAAACTCCCGTCTATGTGCTTTAGCACATATTTAAATCAAGACGATTGAAGAATCGTTTTTTCAATTTAATCCCGTCTAGGTGCTTTGGCACACATCTAAATCAAGACGATTGAAGAATCGTTTTTTCAATTTAATCCCGTCTATGTGCTTTGGCACACATCTAAATCAAGACGATTGAAAAATCCTTTTTTCAATTTAATCCCGTCTATGTGCTTTGGCACACATCTAAATCAAGACGATTGAAAAATCCTTTTTTCAATTTAATCCCGTCTCTATATAATTTCGGGTGCCTATCAGGGCACCCAAATTGTTTATTCTGTAAAATAAATAGAAGACATATCTTGTATATAAACCGGATAGAAAGTATATCCGCCAAGTTTAGGATTTACTGCTACCAGTAACGCAGGATCCTGAATGTATACAGAAGCTGCATCATGTGCCAGAATGGTTTGCAATTGTTTGTAGGTAGTTATCTTTTCCTCGTCAGAAACTGTTTCAATCGCCTTTTCTAGCAGTTTATCAAATTCTGTATTGCTGTAATTCAAGAAATTATTACGAGCGGTTGTCTTGTATCGGTCCAAAACATCCCGACCTGCTAACTTAGCATCCAGTCCAATGATAGTCGCTTCATATTTTCTTTCGGTATAAACATCGCTTAGCCAGCTTGCCCATTCCACCTGTTTTATATCAGCTGTTATCCCCACCTGCTTTAACTGCTCAGTAATTACCTGAGCCGTATCCACATGGAATTTATAATTGGATGGAACCGTTATGGTAAAACTAAAGCCACTTGGATAACCGGCTTCTGCCAGCAATTCTTTTGCTTTAGCCACATCATAAGTATACATACCTGTTAAATCTTCATAATATTTTGCAAAACCGGTAAACATATTACTTCCGATAATCCGTCCTTTACCTCCTGCTACAAAGTCCAGTAAGGACTGTTTATCAATTGCATAGTTTAAAGCCTGTCTTACTTTTATGTTATTAAAGGGCTCGACTGCATTATTTAAAAATAGTGCCTGTACCAGATTCATATTACCTTCTTCAATACGAAAACTTCCTTTTAGCTGTTCCGCCTGTGCCTCTGTCAAATAGGCAAAAATATCAATGGAACCGCCTAATAATTCAACAACTGCCGAATCAGCATTAGGTGCAATCTTAAAGGTTACCTTATCCAAATAGGGTTTTCCTGCTATATAATACTCTTCGTTTTTTTCCACTACCAGCTTTTCCATGGGAGAATAGGAAACAAATTTAAAAGGTCCCGTCCCAATTGGCGCTGTATCTTGCTTTTCGTAGCTCTCTGGTATAATAGCGACGGTTAAATAGCCGATTAGTTCTGTATCGGCTTCTTTTAACACTAGCTCTACCGTTGAATCGTCTACCTTGTTTACTTCCGAAACATTATTAAGCGCCGATTCGACCACAACAGAGGAATCTGTTGTTTTAAGCAAACCGGCGCTTCTTTTTAAGGAATATACAACGTCGTCGGCTGTCACTAAGCTGCCGTTATGAAATTTAACTCCGGACTTTAGCTTGAAGGTATACACCTTCCCACCCGTGGATATTTCATAACTTTCCGCTACAGCCGGAACTAAATTACCATCTTTATCAGGCTTTACGAGCCCTTCGAAAATATTGAATAATACTTCTTTAGTTCCTGCCGCTACTGCTTTGTGTGGGTCAAGACTATCTAGATCCTGTGAAATAGCTACTACTATTGATCCGCCCTCAACCGGAGTCTTAGTTTCTGGACTGGCTTCTGTCGGCGTAGTCGAAGATGTATCATTAGCAGGAGTTTCTTCTTTGTTCGTACTATTCTTATCACCTCCACATCCGTAAAGTGCAATAGAAAGTACTAGCATTGTGAGCATGAATAAAGTGAATTTGCTTCTCTTCTTCATCTTAACTCCTCCTTATGAAATTTTAGATTTGGATAATACCTAACATGTTTCATTACAATCTTTTAACAATCATACTAATTTCAGTTAGTATACCCAAAATCATATTTTATCATATACTTTTCGAGCCAAAATTTCAAGTAAAATTTTATATAGAATGACAAAATAGTTTTCTGATTTATCATAACAACTTTATTTATATTCAGTACTAGACTTTAAAAAATGTACTGCATATTTCCTGAGAATTAACTCTCGCAAGCCCAAGTGTCGTAAGTCTTAATTCCGGGATAACAGATAAGCTTATAAAGGCAAGCGTCATGAAAGGGTCAATACCTTTCCTGACACCAAGCTTTTTCGCCTCTTTTTTCATCTTTTCCAACAGTTTATCCACAGAAGCGGCACTTTCCCCTGACATTAATCCACCAATAGGGAGTGGTAATTCCCCAAGTACTTTTCCATTTGAAACCATAGCTAAGCCGCCTTGGTTTTTTCTAACGATGTTAGCAGCTAAAACCATATCTTTTTCATTGCACCCAGCTACAATTAAATTGTGTGCATCGTGGGACACGCTGGACGCTATAGCTCCCCCCTTTAAACCATAACCCTTAATTAACCCCAGCCCAATATGCCCTGTGTTATGATGTCTTTCAATCGCTGCCAGTTTTATAATATCATCTTTTAAGTATATTCCGCTTTTTACACTGAATTCTGACGTATCAGGTACCGGCAGCACCAGTTCTTTAGTCAATAATTCTCCTGGTATTAATTCAATTACCCGCATATACGTGCCATCTTCTCGAAATAAAAAATCTTCTTCTTCTAACTCTTTCACGTGAATGGACTGCATTACTCTCTCTTGTTCATACTGTATATCAGGTTTTTGACTGCTTACACTGCCCTCTTCCTTCCTGCAAACCGTACTATCCTTAAGAATAACTCCATTCTCTGCAACTAGTACTCCTTCTTTATATACAGCCTGAACTTTAAAATCAACCAAGTCTTCAAGTATTACCAAGTCTGCTTTATAGCCCGGTGCTATAGCACCATTTTCACGTAGTCCGTAACACTTTGCAGGATGGAGAGTTACCATCTTAACAGCATGAACAGGAGCAGCACCTAAATGTACTGCCTTTTGCAAAAGATAATCTACATGACCGGACCTTTCAAGCTCTCCCGGATGTTTGTCATCTGTCACCAGCATACAGCGTTGAGAATATGGCGGTTTCAGTAATGCCTTTAAGCCCTCCATATTTTTAGCGGCAGTACCCTCCCTAATCATAATCCACTGCCCTCTACTCAGTTTAGCCATGGCTTCTTCTACCGTGCTGCATTCATGGTCATTAACTACACCTGCACACACATAGGCATTTAAAGCCTTTCCGCTAAGTCCTGGCCCGTGTCCGTCAATTATTTTGCCATAAGCTTTTGCTAAAGCAATTTTATTTAAAAGGTCCTCTTCTCCCTGAACAGTACCATAGAAATTCATTACCTCTGCTAACCCTAGTACCTGATCTTCTGCCATAAAAGGTGCTAAATCATCTGCTTTTATTACTGCCCCGGATTCCTCTAAAGCCGTTGCAGGCACGCAGGAAGGAAGCATAAAATAAATCTTTAGCGGAAGCTGCTCTGCCTCTTTTAGCATATATTTAAGTCCCGAATCTCCAGCAACATTCACAATCTCATGTGGATCTGTAATAACAGCAGTTGTCCCGTGGGGAACTACCGTGTCACTAAAAACTTTTGGGGACAGCATAGAACTTTCGATATGGATATGAGCATCAATAAACCCTGGGCTCAGATATTTTCCTGTACAATCAATTATGATTGGTATTTCTGTATTTTTGCAGTTATATTCCTCATTACTTTCCTTATTCTTACCTGTCTTAAGTATACTGTTTTTCTTTTCATATTCCGCAGAATAATTTCCTATTCCAACAATATAACCCTTATAAACTGCAACATCTCCTATTTCTATTTCATCCGTAAAAACATTTATGATTCCTGCATTTTTATAAATACAATCTGGAGGTATTCTGCCCGCAGCAGCATCTACTAATTCCTGCTGTTTCTTAATCATCTCTATATCTTTTTTCTCTATTACTGTATTACAATTCATCTTCTCTCCCATAGCAGCCTCCCTTTTATCGTCCTGATTACTGTGCTATTATATTAATGATTAGGATATAATGACTCAAAATATGGTATACCATATATATGCAGTATTACTTAACCCATTCCATAAATTTTTATCTTCTATCTTATCATAATAATTCCTTGTGTCAATCCTAAAATATAACTTACACAGCAAATATATAAATGACCCTTTATTAACACATAAACTTATGTGTCCTGCTTTATGAAACATTTTTTTGAAAAATTCATGGCGCTTACAACAGATAATTTGTAGCTATTGGCACTAGAGAGGCGGTTTGTTCTTTCCTACAATGTAAAGCACCTCCAAACCCTAGCAAATGCTTTGCTAAAGTTGGAGGTGCCTCTTCTATTCCATGAATTATTGTACTGTTTAACCCAAAATCACTTCTACTTCATGTAATTTTCCATCCAATGCCACGGGTATTATATTTCCTTCAACAACTTTTCCATCGACCGTCAGACTGGCAATACCTGCAGATACATGATTAGGATTCTTAACTGTTATCTTATAGGTATCCCCTCTAAAACTTCTGGTTACCTGATACCCCTCCCAGTCTCTTGGTATGGAAGGGTCTACTTTCAGACCATCATAATCGGGTTTAATACCTAAAATAAACTGTGATATAGCTACAAAATTCCAGGACGCAGTTCCTGTCAGCCAGGAGTTCTTCGCTTCACCAAAACGTTTTGCATCCTTTCCTGCAACCATCTGTGAATACACATAAGGCTCCATTCTATGAATTTCACTATATTCCTCGGTGTAAGCAGGCGCTATTCTTGTATAGTAATCAAAGGCTTTGTCTCCTCTTCCCATGACTGCTTCTGCACACATTATCCATGCATTGTTATGACAAAAGATTCCTGCATTTTCTTTGTAGCCGGCAGGATAGGTTGAGATTTCGCCATATTCTACATAATATTTTGTAAAAGCCGGATTATTAAGTACCAGACCGTATTTAGTCCCAAGTCTTTCTTCCACTGCATCTAGCGCTTTTATTGCCTTACCGTCTTCTATTCCACATCCACCCATTACACAAAAACCTTGGGATTCAATAAATATTTTACCTTCTTCACATTCGTTACTGCCAACTTTTCTTCCAAAATCATCATAGGCACGTAAAAACCACTCGCCATCAAATCCATGCTCCATGATAACATCTTTCATTTTCCTGACTTCCATCGTTGCTCTATCCGCTTCTGCTGTATTACCCACTTTTTCCATTAGGGCTGTATACTCTTTTCCGATATATACAAACATACCAGCGATCATAACAGACTCTGCCACCCTTCCGTCCTTACTGGTGGTTGTCTGGAAGGATTCGCCCGGTTCCATGGAAAAGCAGTTTAAATTCAGGCAGTCATTCCAGTCTGCTCTGCCAATCAGCGGAAGCCCATGCGGTCCAAGATTGTTTATAACATGATCAAAGGCACGCTTAATATGATCAGAAAGAGGTGCCGCTTTGCTGGTATCGTTATCATATGGCGTCATTACATCCAGTATTGAATAATCTCCGGTTTCTTTGATATAAGCAACTACCGCTAAAACCAGCCATAATGGATCGTCGTTAAAATTACCGCCGATTTCGTCATTTCCTCTCTTAGTTAAAGGCTGATACTGATGATACGCTCCTCCGTCCTCTAACTGAGTAGATGCCAAGTCAATTATTCTTTCTCTTGCTCTGTCAGGAATCTGATGCAGGAAACCTAACAAATCCTGATTAGAATCTCTAAATCCCATTCCTCTGCCGATTCCTGATTCAAAATAGGAAGCACTTCTGGATAGATTAAAAGTAACCATACATTGATATTGATTCCATATATTGACCATACGGTTTAATTTATCATCACCGGATGCCAGGTTGTACTTAGATAGCAGCTCTTCCCAGTAATTAGAAAGTTCTTCTAAGGCTTTATCTACTGCGTCTGCGGTTGCAAATTTTGCAATCATAGCTTCTGCCTTTTGTTTATTGATAACATTCTTAGATTCCCATTTTTCCTCTAAAGAATTTTCTACGTACCCTAATATAAATACAAGTTCTCTTGATTCCCCCGGCTCCAACGTCAATAAAAGACTGTGGGAAGCAATAGGTGACCAACCATCTGCGACGGAATTATTAGATTTCCCGGCTGCAACTGCCTGAGGATTATCAAAGCCATTATAAGTTCCAAGAAAGCTTTCCCTGTCTGAATCGTAACCATCTATAGGAGCATTTACTGAGAAAAAGGCATAATGGTCTCTTCTTTCTTTATATTCCGTCTTATGATAGATAACTGAACCCTTTATTTCAACCTCTCCGGTGTTGAAATTTCTCTGGAAGTTGGCTTGATCGTCCTGGGCATTCCACAAGCACCACTCAAGAAAAGAAAAAAGTTTCACTTCTTTTGGCTTTTTACCGGAATTTGTTACAACTACTTTATGTACCTCTCCATTATAATTTAGTGGTACAAAGAAAGTTATCTCTGTTTCTATGTCGTTTCTTTTTCCGGTTATTTTTGTGTATCCCATACCATGGCGGCACTCATATGCATCTAATTCTTTCTTCGCAGGTGAATAACCGGGCGACCAGAATTCACCATTATCATACAGGTAATAATAACGTCCTCCACCCAAATCCAATGGCACATTATTGTATCTGTAACGTGTAATTCTTCTCAACTTTGCATCTTTATAAAAACTATACCCTCCACCGGTATTTGATATAAGTGAAAAAAATTCTTGAGAACCCAGATAATTTATCCAGGGATATGGTGTAGCGGGAGTTGTTATAACATACTCCTTTTTTGCATCATCAAAATAACCGTACTTCATACTGAATCTCCTTTTCTACAGATGGTAGAATTCATCCCCCACTGATTTACTAAAATTTTCGTTACTTTCTAAAACACATAATTTCCAGCTTTATTCAACTGGTAAAAGCTGAAATCTAAAATCCTAAGTATTAAATTTTATGTATTTTTCCCATAAATAGTACGTTTTATGGATTAATTATATAATATTGACCAAACAAATACAATTAGAAGATTCTACAAAAATATTGAACCTTCCTTGTGAAAAATATTGGTTTTTAACCGAAATGTTTCGTATTTTTTCTTATAACCCTATTGTTTGCTAACGAAAATATTTCGATTTTCACTTCCATAATTATACACTCCACAGCTATGAACGTCCTATTTCATTGCTCATTTCATCGGTTTTTTTAGGAATATTTTATAATTAATTTCTTTTATTTAGCCAGTAATTATGGTAAACTAAATCTATTGAATTAAGACTTTACATTCATGTAAGAATTTGAGCCAGATAGGAAAGAGGGATACCCGTGTTAAAAGAAGACCGCTTAAAAGATACGATTTTGGATGATAATGCTGCCATATACAACAATAGAGATAATAAAAGTGAAAAACAAAAACTAAAAGAAATGTCTTTTTCAGAAAAAATCAGCTATCTGAAAACTTACTATCTTACTAAAACCGTCATTATTATTGCCATAATAGGATTTGTAGGGTATTTAGGTTATTCCATCTTATCTCCTAAAGCAGAAAATGTTCTTTACACCGCAATCATTAATTATGCTTTAACAGAGACTGAAGCTGCTAAACTAGAAGAAGACTTTACAAAGCTTCTTGAATTAAATCCTGAGAAGGAGACAGTACTATTTGATGCCAGCTTCTACTTAGGACGCAACGGAGATGTCTCTGAATACACACTATCCAGTGAACAAAAACTTACAACCTATTTATTTGCGGGTGAAATAGACGTCTTAATTGCCCCGGAAGCTGACTTTAAAAAATATGCCGGCTTTGGATACCTTAGTAAATTAACAGATGAATTGCCAACCGATTTGTGCACCCAGTTAGCCGATTCCTTCTTCTATTCCACTACAGAAGATAATCCTGCCTCCGGAGCTTATGGTATCTATCTGGACGGTGCAGAATTATATGACAGTAATGGTAAGGCGATTGAAAATCCGGTAATTGGTATTGTAGTTAATTCAGAGTATAAACCAAACGCCATTGAATTAATACGTTACTTATATCAGAAGTATTAATAGGTGATATGATATAAAAAAGGGGCTGTAAAATAAGTCCTTAATTAAGAATCGCCAGTTCCGACAGATGCCGGTTCTGGTGATTCTTCTTTTTTTTATTTATTTTTTATGATTATGATTGATTTTTCCATAAAAAAGCGTGCACTTAATAAAGCTGTGAGTATAGTTCTTGGATTTTAAGCAGCCAACTTGTTTCTCTGTTTTTTATTATGATATTTATAAAGATTAAAACCACAAGAAATCAGTGTGAGTTCAAGAATTGCGTTTTTCTCACCTCTTCGAAATAATCTTTTGTAGGATTTATTCCATTTTAAAATACCAAAGGTTCCTTCCGCTTGAATACTACGATTCATTCTCAACAGTGCGCCATGTATTGATTCAAGATTTGTCATTACCTCTTGATGTATTGATGTTAATTCCTGATTCATTCGAATAGTTCTATTTTTGCTTGCCTTAGGACAACAATCGTTTTTAAACTGGCAGCCTTCACATGATTTGCATTCATAGATTTCTTCGGTTCTGCTGTATTTGTTTTTATAGACATGTTGTTTGCTTTTAAAGTGAAAAGTCTTTCCATTTGGGCATATTAAATTTCCATTCTCGTCTCTTTTAAAGTTGACTGCGCGATATGGATTTTCATGATACTTCTTATCGGATGTTTCTTTTTTGAACATGGTAAATTTCATATATTTTTCCATCCCATGCTCTTCACAGTAAAGATAGTTATTATAGGAACCATAGCCTGCATCTGCAACTGGATACTTTGGATAATGACCATAGATTTCATTGAATTTTTCCATCAAAGGAACAAAGCATTCCATATCTGATGCATATGGTTTTACATCAACTACCGCTATATATTCATCACAGACAGCGGTCTGTAGATTGTACGCTGGGAGAAGCTGATCATTCCCCATATAATCCCGTTTTATGCGCATAAAAGTGGCATCGTGATCGGTTTTGGAATAACTGTTTCTTTCATCGCCACAAACTTCTATATGATGTGCATATGTCTTTAATCGTTCTAGATACCCCTCTAATTCCTGATATTGTTTTTGCGGAAGGCTTTTTCTATGACCACAACCAGATACAAACGTGGATTCCACCAGATTTGTTGCATTCTTGTACATTTCCAAGAGTTCAGATACATATTCGACAGCATACTCATCTCTCTTATCAAGTTTTACACCGAAATATCCTAATACTTCCTGGTTCATTGCATCAATTAGCGTGGATATCTTTTCATAAACCTTTCCTCGGTTTTTTGTACAAGACTTTTTCCATACCCAGGTATATCGGTTGGCATTCGCTTCCATTTTTGTTCCATCTATGTAAGTATGCTCCAGGTCCACATGCTCCTTTTCAAAAATGTAACTGTTTAAGTCAATAAAAATCTGTTCTATGGAATCTGTTAGTTCATTGCGTATAAGATTGCCAAAGGTCGCAAAAGAAGGAGCCTTCATCTCATCAAGAAGATACAGGTATCGTATATCATTCCTACAGAGTTTTTCTATTTCACGCAGAGAACTAATTCCGTGCTCCATGAAGGCAAAGAGTATCACTTTAAGGAGTTTCTGTTCATCACATCTTGGACGACCTGTTCTGTAGCCTTTCTCTACAAAATATTTTGATAGGTCGATGTGATCCATCACCTCACAGAACGTGTATACTGGATCAGATATATTAATTAATTTTTCGATTTCCAATGGTAATTTCAGCTGACGTACTGTATAATTATCATTGGTGTTTTTATTTATTTGCATAATTAATTATACCAAAAAATCGCTGAAGTCTCATGACCTCAGCGATTTTTCTTTTAGGGGAGTTTTTTTACAGCCCCTTTTTCTTTTAAACTAATATTGATTTGAATAAATCCATTGTTCTTACAATTATTTCTTATCTTTTTAAGATTTTAGCTATATAAACTGATTTATTTATCTTCAATATATCCAAGGGCTTTTAATAACTCAGCTGTTAATACGGCTCCACCTGCTGCACCTCTTAACGTGTTGTGGGAAAGACCTACAAATTTATAATCATATACTGTATCTTCCCGAAGCCTGCCGATAGAAATACTCATGCCATTCTCGGTGTCTCGGTCAAGTTTCGTCTGAGGCCTGTTATCCTCTTCTAAATAATGAATAAACTGTTTAGGGGCAGAAGGAAGTTTTAGTTCCTGAGGAAGTCCCTTAAACTCTGTCCATGCTTTAATAATTTCCTCTTTATCAGGTTTCTTTTCAAAGGATACAAATACAGCAGCAGTATGGCCATCTGTGACCGGAACACGAATACACTGTGTTGTAATTAAAGGACCTTCTGCTTTTACAATTTTACCATCCTTTACCGTGCCAAATATTCTTAAAGGCTCTAATTCACTTTTTTCTTCTTCGCCTCCAATGTAAGGTATAACATTATCAAGCATTTCAGGCCAGTCTTGAAAATTTTTACCAGCACCGGAAATAGCCTGATACGTAGTTGCCACTACCAATTTAGGGCCAAATTCCTTTAAGGCGTATAATGCTGGAGTATAGCTTTGTATAGAACAATTAGGTTTAACAATAATAAAACCTTTTTTTGTACCCAAACGTTTCTTTTGTGCTTCAATTACTTCCAAATGCTCTGAATTTAATTCCGGCACCAACATTGGTACATCTGGAGTCCATCTATGCGCACTGTTATTTGAAACAACAGGAGTGTCTGTCTTTGCATAAGCTTCTTCGATTGCTTTGATTTCATCCTTTGTCATATCAACAGCACTGAATACAAAATCGACATTCTTACTAACCGCTTCAACTTCGTTAACATTCATGACGATTATATTCTTAACCGCTTCCGGCATGGGAGTCGACATCTTCCATCTGTCTCCAACTGCTTCTGCATAAGTTTTACCTGCACTTCTGGGACTTGCTGCAATTACTGTCACTTCAAACCAAGGATGTTCATCCAATAATGCAACAAAACGCTGACCTACCATTCCGGTACCACCAAGGATACCAACCTTTAATTTGCTCATCTTAAAGCCTCCCGTTGATTGTTATATCATATTAATATGTAAGACAAATGCCTTTTGTGTGTTCGCCGTATGCGTACATTTGTCTTTCTATTGGATATATTACTCTCTTTATACATAAAAATCAACTGTTTTCTTTTAATTATTCATAATTTGTATAATATGATTAATGAGATAAGCAAAAAAACACTTTTTTTGTTTATTTTTTATTTATATTTCTAACCAGCAACGTTGACAAGAGATTCTAATCTTCCCCGCGGATAAACCGCCTTTTTCCTATCATCTTTTTAGGCACCGGCCCAATTTGTTCCTCGTCAAAATCCATCTTCACACGCATAGCATGGGTAAGCTTTGACGCACACTCCTGGCAGACTCTTCCAGAACGTATGTCGATGCTACACATCTCACATTTAATAAATATGGGGGAATTCTCGGGTATCTCAAGCCTTCCTTCTTTTAAGTATTGATTTATCCTATCTAAGCTGATACCAGTCACTTCTGAAACCTCCATGGCCGGCGCTACACCATTTTCATAAATATAGTTCTTAACTCTCATAAAATCTTCTTCATCCAGCTTTTTGCAAGCAGGGCAATAAAAATGTCCATAGCCTAAATAACTAAACATTCTGCCGCATCGCACACACATTTTTGGTTCTCCCAGTTGTCCATCTGGATTTATCTTCGCTGCCAGAACCTTTCTAGAATCTCTCATAGGCTTGCCTCCTCTTGTAAAACATCACTACAATTACCTGCTTTTATTATAACTCATATTAACAATTAGTCAATGAATAGAACGGTTCATAAATCTGAAAAACCTAGCTGTTTCAATGCTCTTTTGGGAAAATAATACACAATCTGGTTGCTTCTCATTTGGCATAACAGGAAGTTTTTGTATATATATGCATAACAAGAGAGGGCAGTATTCACCTGCCCTCTCTAATATTCGTTCATAAACCCAAACAATAACTATTCTTCAGCTCCACCAGTAATTCTTACTGTTTCCTGATATTGTTGCAGTAGTTCCTCTAACCCCTCATAACTTTCAATAAAGTTCGCCTGCTGCCTTAATTTCGCTGCCAAAGGATAACCAGTTGTATACCAGGCTACGTGTTTTCGCATCTCACGTATACCTATGTATTCGCCTTTGTATTGTAGAGACAGCCTTGCATGCCGCAGCATCATTTCAACGGCTTCCTCAAGCTGTGGTTTCTCTGGTTTAACCCCGGTTTCCATATACTCTTTAATGTGCTTAAAAATCCATGGATTTCCTCTGGCGCCTCTGGCAATCATAATACCGTCACAACCTGTTTCCTTCACCAGTCGGATTGCATCCTCTGGTGTTATTACATCACCATTACCGATTACCGGTATTGAAACAGCTTCTTTCACAGCACGGATAATACTCCAGTCTGCCTTTCCGCTATAATACTGTTCCCTGGTTCTACCGTGAACTGCTATGGCTGCTGCACCATTTGCCTCTGCTATTTTTGCAATCTCAACTGCATTGCTGGTGGCTTCCGTAAATCCCTTTCGTATTTTTACGGTAAAAGGCTTTTTAATGGCAGTAGATACTGCATGTATTATTTCACCTGCTAATTTGGGGTCTGTCATAAGGGCAGAGCCCTCTTTGTTGTTCACAACTTTTGGTACAGGACACCCCATGTTTAAATCTAATATATCGAAGTTTCTGTCTTCAATTCTTTTTGCCGTTTCACTTAAGATAACCGGGTCTGCCCCAAATAATTGCAGAGATACAGGCCGTTCTGTTTCTTCTACCAATAATAGGCTCTCCGTGTTCTTATTGTTATAGCTGATTCCTTTTGCACTTACCATCTCTGTATAGATTAAATCTGCTCCTTGCTCCTTGCAGAGCAGACGAAAAGGCAGGTCTGTAACACCTGCCATGGGACCAAGTACCAGATTCCCTTTTATATTAACATTACCTATCTTTAAATTCATGTTATTACCTATTTCCCTCTAGCCTTATTATAAATTATCTTAAGACCTTTTAACGTCAAAGCCGGATCATATATTTGGATTACATCCGTAGATTCAGCTATAATTTTACCAAGTCCTCCGGTAGCAATTACTTTCATATCCGGAATACCGGATTCTTCAATCATTTTCTTAACAATGTATTCCGTTTGTCCGATGCACCCAAATACCAAGCCTGCCTGCATGCTTGTTATTGTTTCCTTTGCCAGAATAGAAGCCGGCTTTTTAATTTCAATCTCCGGAAGCTTGGCGGTTTGATTCCACAAAGCATCTGCACTAATTCGTATACCTGGGCTTGTAACACCCGCCAAAAAAGAACCATCTGCGGATATCAAATCATACGTTGTAGCAGTACCAAAATCTATTACGATTAAAGGGCCACCGTATAAATCATAGGCAGCAACTGCATCCACCACCCTGTCTGCTCCAATTTCTCTTGGGTTTGCAGTAGCTATCTTTATACCTGTTTTTGTACCGGCACCAATTTCAAAAGGTGTCTTTTTTATATATTTCAGGATACCATTCTTAAAAGAATGCATAATTCCAGGAACCACACTCGCTATTATTACTGCTTCTATATCGGATTGCTCCACATTGCGTGTGCGAAGCATATCACTTATCATAATACCATATTCGTCTGAAGTTCTTGGAATCTTTGTTGTCATACGAAAACTGGAGACCAACTCCTCCTTGTCAAAAATTCCAAGTGTTATGTTGGTGTTTCCAACATCTATTACTAAAATCATATTAACTCCTATCTGTGTACTCTAGTTCTGTCAGCACTTACACACGTACAAATAAAGCTATTGAAAAACATTTCACGTCTTTTAATGTTCTCCTATCCTGCCTTTGATTATAAGGTTTGTTATTCCGCCTCTATATCCTGCCCTAACATAAAAACCTTATAATAAAGCTCCAAAGACTCCAGCAGCTCTTCTTTGTTCCTCTGCATTTCCTTTATCTTTAATACACTGCCGATTTCATCAAACAGTAAATCTCCCTCATCACTTGTTACATTCAACAAAAGGCTTCCTTCTTCATTAAATTCCAACTTAAGAACACCACCTACATCTTCTGTAAACAAAACACACATTATTTTTAAATCTTCCTTAACTGCCTCCGGAAGAGCATTAAAGTCCTCATTCAAATAATATTTTTGTTCATATGCACTGCTGGCACACAATACCACTTTATCTAAATACATAAAAATACCCATTGCGTCACACATCTGCTCACAGATGCGCCACTGTCACAAATAAAAAAGTATGAAAATTAATATGTGACATTCCTTTCTTTTAATAGATTTCTTACTTACCTTATTTCAATACCACCTAGAACACAAGTGCCTCTGATATAAATTGTCACTGTATCCCGCATGCCACGCCCTGATAAGGAAACCCGGTTCTCTACCCCTCCTAATATTGGAGTACAACTTACAGATACCTTGGCATTAGCTGGTACAAATATATCCAAGCCTCCAAGCAGACAGGTAACATCTACTACTACATCTTCTCTGATAATAGCATTTCTTAAATCCAATTGCAAATTCCCCATAATAGCAGTAACGGTACAACCTGTGAATTCTTCCTCCATTATCTGAACAACCCTGCCGTTTAATACAGCATTATACTGATTGCGCCTTCCGGAGCCAAAGGTTTTATAGTAGCCTTGTCCATTATTAGTAAACTGGTCATCATACGTCTTTGCTTGATTTTCAAAAGTCTTGAATTGTTCCTCATGAGCGTTTGCTTGTTCTTCATGCATCTGAGCCTGCTTTTCATATGTCTTGGCCTGCTCTTTACCCTTGTCTGCTTCCGTATCATAGGTTCTATAACGGCTATCATCTTTAGTTTTATCTTTTTTGATCTTTTCATCCTTAAATAGAAAGGACAAGCCGATTGCTGCAAAAATAAGCCCAGCTATTAGCTGGGGTGCAACCCTCCAACTTATCAGTTGATTCATACCTAAAAAAAGAATTATACCTATACCAAGCCCAAAAAAGGAGCCACTAAAGTTATTTCCCTGAAACAGTCCCAAAAAACATGGTATGATAATAAAAAATGTCCACCATCCGTTAAACGTAATATAATCAAATAAACCAAAAACTTTGGCTGCTAATAAAACTCCCAAAAGTATAAAGATAATTCCCAAAATCGGCTTTGAGTTTGTATCTTTCATATCCATTATCCCCCTTTACACTTTTATATTATATATACAATTGAAAAACGCTTTCTTTAAAACAGGAAATAAAAGAAATCACAGTCAAAGACAGTTCCTCAATTGCCTATTTAAGTTATTATATCTCTCTGTCCTATAATATTATAAACCATATAAAACCCGTAATACTATCATATATGGAAAAACTAAATAATTCAAGTCTAAGATTATCCAGAAAGAAAATGTAGGCAGCGCGGTGCTGATTACTTCTTTTAAGATGGTAAGTGTGTATTAAGGGCACATATTACACTATCATACTTGTCATTTATAGCTATAAAAAGAAGCCACCTTATACTAATTGGCGGCTTCTCTAATCTTACTATGTAATTGTACAACTAAACCTGGAACTTCAGGACTGCATCTCCTAAGGCTTTTGCATTCTCTTCTAACTCTCTTGCGAGATAGTTTAGAGAATCTACTGCTGTTTTCTGATGATTTGCTGATTCATTTACAGAAGTGGACGCTGCTGCGGTCTCTTCTGATACAGCGGATATGTTCTCTATTGCCATTAATGTATCGGTTCTTGAAGCTTCCATCTCATAAATACTTTCCATTATATCATCAACATTCCCTATGAGTCCTTCAACATGAATGTTCAAATCTTTAAAGGAGTCTTCTGTATGAGATACGGCTGTTTCCTGCTCCGCAACAATACCTTCGGCTTCACTGGCAATCGTAACAGTCTCTTTTGTCTGTATCTGCATCTCCATAATGAGTGTTTCAATATCTTGTACAGCATGCACTGACTGGTCAGCTAATTTACGTATTTCTCCTGCGACTACCTGGAAGCCTCTTCCCGCTTCTCCTGCCCTGGCTGCTTCTATGGAGGCATTTAAGGATAGTAAATTGGTTTCCTCTGCAATACTATTAATCGTACCTACAATCTGGCCAATTGATTGGGATTTCTTTTCTAATATTTCTATATGAGAAAGTATTCTCTCTGTTATCTGAGAAGTAGACCTTGCTTTTTCATTCAATAACTGAATAGCTTCCATGCCCTTTTCAATACTGCCCTTAGTGTTATTTGTGATAGATTTGATTTCTGTCGTCTTTCCATTCACTGATTCAATTTTCTCAGAAAGGTTATCCATTCGTAACAGACAGTTTTGTGAATCTTCTGCCTGCTGGTTTACTCCTGCCTGAATTTCTTCAATGGCTCCTGTTATGCCTTCTGTAGCTTTTGAGAATACTTCTGAGGCATTCATAACTTCTACCGAGGAAGCGGTAACAGAAGTACTCTGATTTTTTACCTTCTCTATTAACCCTCGCATATTATCAACCATGTTGTTAATACCGTCTGAGAGTATTGAGAATTCATCTCTTCTGCCGACTTTAAGTTTAACTGTTAAATTCCCCTGTGCCACAAGATTCAATTCTTTTATAACATATCTTATTACCTTTTGTATACCGGTAGCCAGTAGTAATCCAACTGCAATTGCAATTACAGAAGATAACAATACTAAAATGATTGTTATATTTTTTATACCTGCAACCTGTCCTATTATAGTTGCCTGCGGAATCAGAGCACACACAGAAGCTCCGGTTTCTCCAACTTTAGCACTTAAGTAAAGGTAGTTCTTGTCTTTATAAACTACATCTTCATTGAAACTTTTACCATCTGCTTCCTGAGCCTTCTGATAAAAGTCCTGTTCTGTAAATATGGCGTCTGTATTTTCTTCACTAAATCCTGCCGTTATAACCTCTCTGCCGTCCGCAGTAACAAAACCAACAATACTGTTCTTACCAAAATCTAAATCTCCCAGAATATCTGTAATTGTACTTGCGCTGATATCCAGAATCAGACAGGCTCTAATATCCTGAAATCCTCTAACAAAACGTAGTGCATACTTATTCGTCTTAATTCCTAGCTTAGCATCTAACTCCGGGTCCATACCCAGCCAATACGAGCTATGTGAGTTATCACCCAGACCTTTTCCTCCCTCAGATGCCAAAAATGGCTCATACATATCTTTTTCCGCACTGCTGGAGGTTGTCATAGCCCCAGCATTTTTTGCCAGAACATGTATATTTTCAATAAAAACATCGGATACCTGCTTAGCTATAAAATTCTTTTTAATATCTTGCATTAATCGGCTGGCATCTAACGGTTTATCCTTGTACATCCCATTAAAATAATTCTTCATATCAGTATCCATTATGTACTGCAATCCGGTCGCTTCTACTGAATCCAAACCAAATCGCATATATTCACTTGTCATCTCAATGGATTGAAGACTGGATTTCTTATAGTTGTTTACAATAGCATCCGATGCCATTGTATAAGCTATTGTCCCTACCAATATAACAAAAAAGACTGGAACCATAAATCCTAATACTAATTTAAAAGCGATTCCACCTCTTGTTTTAAATGCCTCCCTTTCCAATTTCATCTTCTTCATCTTTTGTTTTTTAACCTTTACGGGTTTTTCCTTGGCCGGTTTAGTCTTTGCCTTCATTTGTATGCTCCTCTCTGCTATGGTTTACCCCATTTTTGTTCAACTAGTATAATCTCCGCTACATAAAACCGGTTATATATATGCAATTCTCCTATATTAAAATTATATCTATTTTTTATTGTAAAGTCAACGTAAAGTGCATACAAGTTGAGAAAAATGTCGAAATCCCAAGTATTTCATATAGTTATATTTTCCGTTTTAATATTTAAATTTCTATAAAAATGAACCAATACACCTAAGGAATTATGGTGATACGGTTACACATAACCTTTTAGACCTCTCACTGAAATTTCTCCGGATAAAACTGTTTTGACGAAAGTCGTAGTTATCCCCTGATTAGTTTGTTCAACTTGTACCAATAGAGCTCCACCTTCATCAATACCAAGAGCAATCCCTTCGTACTCCATATTGTTCTCTACTATTCTTACTTGTTTCCTTAGATGAATTAATTGCGCATCATATTCTTCTTTTAACACCTCCATGGACTCAGTCAGGCAAAATTTTTTATAATACAGTTCAAACTGATTCAGTATTTCACTGATTAACTCCTCCCTGGATACCGGCCTTTTACCCTCTAACCATAAGGATGTTGCCTTTTCTTTTAGTTCCTCCGGGAACTCCTCTTGACTTACATTTATTCCTATTCCGATTATAATGCACTCCTGTCTATCTGCAGCGGCTGTCATTTCAGTAAGTATTCCGCAGGTCTTTTTTCCATTCAGAATTACATCATTAGGCCATTTTATGGCTGTCTCCAACCCTGTAATCTTTCTTATAGCGCCATTCACTGCCAGTGCTGTTATTAGTGTTAACATGGGACTGTTTTGGGGCTCTATGTCTGCTTTTAGTACAAATGACATCCAGATTCCACTGCCTTTTGGTGAATTCCAGGAACGTCCAAGTCTTCCTTTTCCAGCATTTTGCTTTTCTGCTATTACAAGTAATCCATGATTTCCTTTTTGCTTCCCATAATCCTTAGCAACATTGTTCGTTGAATCGACTTCCTCCAAATATAATATTTCTCGCCCCAGATATTGGGTATTTAATTTATTTTTTATGTTATCTAAATTCAACCCGATATAATCGGGGGTTTTCCGTTTCACATCCACTTTTACAAAAATTCCTCCTTGTTTTTTACCCCTTGTCCATGCATGCCTTTACCTATGCTTTGATTGACTTCGCAAAATATTCATTATAAACGTGGACATATATAGTATACTATAATATTAATTTGTTCCGGAATCAAGTATTTTCCAAATCCTTAGATGAGATTTCCAATGTGTCCCCGCAACAAAAAAGGCTGTTCCGGTAGTAATTCGCCGGAAACAGCCCTGTTATATACGTATTTAATTGCCAAGAGTAGCCACCATTACTGCTTTTATGGTATGCATACGATTTTCTGCCTGATCAAAGATTACATCTGCATGTCGTTCGAATACGTCCTCGGTTATCTCATTTCCTTTTACGGCTGGCAGGCAATGTAATAGTACAGTATTATTCTTACCCGTTTGTTTTACCATACTCTCGTTGACCTGATACGGTTCTAAAATAGATATTCTTTCTGCTGCCAGTTCCTCTTCTCCCATCGAACACCATACGTCCGTATAGATAGCATCTGCACCTTCTACTGCATTAATATTTTCTGTTATGGTCACTGTACCTTGGGATTTCTCATTATAGGTTTGGCATAATTTAACCAATTCACCCTCAGGCCACAAAGCTTTTGGTGCTAATATTGTAAAGTGCAGACCTAACTTGGCCGAGCCAATCATAAGGCTATTAGCCATATTATTTCTGCCATCCCCTGCATAAATTAATTTTAATCCTCTAAGGTCACCGAATTGCTCCTTTAAGGTCAGCATATCGGCCAGAATTTGTGTAGGATGGTACATGTCTGTAAGTCCATTCCATACCGGCACCTTGCTATATTCTGCAAGCTTTTCAACCGTCTCTTGCTTAAAGCCCCTAAATTCAATGCCGTCAAACATTCTTCCAAGTACTCTTGCCGTATCCTCTATACATTCTTTATGACCAAGCTGAATATCGTCTTTTCCAAGGTATTCAGGATGACCCCCTTCGTCAATACAACCAATAGTAAATGCGCATCTTGTTCGTGTGGAAGGTTTTTCAAATATTAAAGCTATATTTTTACCCTTTAGTGAATTTCCTGTAATACCTTGTTTTTTCTTAGCCTTTAACACAGCCGCCAGTTCTAATAAATATTCTATTTCTTCCGGCTGATAGTCTTTTAAGGTTAAAAAGCTGCGGCCTTTTAAGTTCATATTAGATACCTCCACTATCAAATGATTATTTATACATAATACTTGATTTTTATTCATTTGTCAAGAGGTTTCACTGTATTATTATTATATTGTCATCATCTTTACTACCAATTCATGGAATATAGGTAGTTTGTAATTTCGTTGACGCATTTTTTGATATTTTTCAAAACAGTTGCGTTTCAGTTCTTCCACGGTGTATATTTTATACTTTGGTACACGTACACTTTTAGCACACAACTCTAAAAGAGAAATATATAATTCTGTATAATTCCAATCCCTTTTAAGCTTTAGGGTCGTAGCTAGGTTTGGACAGGCCTGTTCCAGAAATCTCCTTACTATTAAATCTGTATTGCTATAATCCAGTTTATAGTATTCTAATAGTGCCATCTTAGCCGCTTCATTTAATTTCATTAGTTTTAATAGACTCTCTCCCTCTTCTAAGTCTGAATCAATATAGTATATTCTACCGGATAAGTTATGCAAACAACGCATGGCATCATAATATCCCACTTCTATATTTCTTTGTATTTTTTCCGAATTGAATTCCAGAATACCACCCAGATTTATATTGGGAGCTATCTGTATCACATTAACGTCTTTTGGAATTTTAACCGGTTTTTCTAAGCCGATTCCATAGATACGAACCACTATGATATCTTTATACCCTCTGTTTATAAGCATATCAACCGGTACATTGTTAAACATTCCTCCATCTAAAAATGTTTGTCCATTTAATTTATCATTTCGAAAAGCAGGAAGAAGTGCACTGGCCAGTAGATAATCTTTTAAGGATGCTTTTTCTGCTTCCCGAGCTGTAATCTCGATTTCCTTTAACTTTGATACCAAAAACGTACCAAAGACAAATTCGACGGGTGAATTATAAATTTTTTCTTCATCTACCCAGTTCTGAATTAACTCTTTCAGCGGAGTTATATCAATCCCTCTGCCAGAAATTATCTTTCCTGTATCTCTGGATAACATCTTTAAATCCAGATTCTTGATATCCAAGTTCATTAAATGTTTCATTTGTTCATCATCCAGGTTCATAATATTTGAATAGGTCAGGCTTTTCCATAAAGTTTCCGCCTCTTCATAATCACCCATACAAATAAGGGCCCCGTTTAAAGCACCAACCGAGACCCCTGAAACACCTTTTATCTTAACGCCACATTCTAAGAAAGCCTTCCAGACTCCAATCTGATAGGCTCCCTTAGCACCGCCGCCTTCTAAAACAATACCATATTCTTTACTAAAATCAAATTCTTTTATCATTCCTATTACCTATTATTTATTAAGGGTGAAATTATTAACCACTAAGCAGTAGATTAATCCTCTGATTTTATAGTATCCATATTTAAATACTCTTGTATTAAATTTTGATTTAGTATATCTTCCGATGTTTTCTTTAAGGTAATTGCTTTTTTGTACTCATCTTCAAGCATTGAAGCATCTATAGGCTCATTAGTACCAATCTTCCAAGCTCTGCTGCCTTCAAAAACACCTTCTCTTGATATTTCAAACATTACCTCGTTGTGTATAAAGGAACCTTCGAATAAATATGCAGTAAATGCAACAAATCCGTCCTTTGCATTACTTAAATCCTGACCTAAAATATACGGCTGGCTAATCTCAAGATTCATGACATTTGCAATAGTAGGTAAAAAATCCACTTGCCCTCCCGTAGTTGATATTGTATCAGTGACACCACTACCAGGAACATGAATTAACATTGGTACACGAAGCATCTCATCGTAGTCATATGTTCGGCCCAGATATTTTTCCATTAATACAGCATTATCATCCATGTTCAGATTCAGACCATGATGGTCGCCATATAATGCAATAACTGTATCCTCATATAAGCCGGCAGTTTTTAAATCCGTTATAAACTGCCCTAAGGCTTCATCCGCATAACGCACAGTCTGCAAATAGCTTCCGAACTTGGTTCCGATGTCCTCTTCCTTAAGTTGTAAGCTAGCATCTTCTTCCTCCAATATAAACGGATGATGGCTGGTAAGTGTGATAATAAAACTAAAAAAAGGCTGTTTTTTTTCTTTTAGTATATCAATTGTCTGCTTAAACATAGATTTGTCTGATATTCCAAGTCCAATTATATCATCAGCTTCCATGTCTTCCATACTATAAAAATCTTCAAACCCCTGCGCCGGATACGCAGCTTCACGATTCCAGAATTCTCCCTTGTAGCCATGTATTACAAAGGCGTTGTAGCCTTTGTCTCTTAACAGCCAGGGCAGACCATTAAACGTATTTTGTTCATATAGGGTATAACATTCACGGTCGATAACAGGATACAGGCTGTTTAGAGTTGAAAATTCTGCATCCGCAGTATTTCCTTTACCGATATTGGTATAATATCTGTCATAATATAAAGTATCCTGCTTTATTAATGCATTTAAATTAGGAGTTAAAACCTGCCCATTGTATTCTGCACCAATTACAAAGTTCTGAAGTGCTTCTACTTGAAGCAGTATTACGTTCTTACCTTCCCCTATTCCCTTATATTTAGTTCCTTTCGGCTGAAAAGCCACCTCCTGAACCGTATCTAAAACTTCATCCGCTGAAACTTCTTCAACAACGATACTATCGGCAATCGCATTATAAATATCATTTACATGACTGGTAAAAAATTCAACGCTATTTACTTTATCAATCGTTACACTGCCAAATGGGTTTATAACCAAAAATGCAAAAATACCGCATAGACCTGCTACGAGATACTTAATTTCTTTTTTAAAACTCCAACCCCTATTCTCTTCTTTTACTAGTTTTTTAAAATAATAGTATACAAAAGGAATATCTAAATATAACAAAAAGCTTGCAGGTATTAAAGTTGCCACAAAGCTATCCGGAACCGCTGCAACATTAGCTGCCTGCCAAAGTTGCTTTATGGATACGGTCTGATTATAATAATTATAGTACATGGAATCTGCAAACATTAATAATGAGAGCAGTGAATATATAATTAGGAAAAATCCCTTTTTCCTTTTCCATCTACTTCTGCTAAAACATATAAATATAAGTCCCATTGCTACAATACTGACAACCACAAATATGATATCTTTTACATTTACACTGATTAAATGGTAGTAAACCATTAATTTTAATGTAAAAAATAAGAGTATCATATAAGGTGACTGCAATACAGTTTTTAGCTGCTTCATTTCCAATCCTCTCCTTTTAAATCTCCTCTTACTTCCGATGGATAATATATACAAATCGTATAGGTATTTATTTCTCCTCCCTAGAGCTAAAACCCAAAGACACGTAATGTAATAAACCAATTATCCCTATTTTCAGTTCTAGTATATAATAGCTCATTGCAAATTTAATAGCAAGGCAAGAATTCTTAAGTTTATCTTAACACAATCAAAAATGAACAAAATAAATGCTTTACGTTTCCGCTACCTTTTATAAGTGTATACGGAATCGTAAAGCATTATTATTTTATATGATATTTTCCTTTATGTTACTAACAAAAATTCAATTCTTCAATTTACATTATTTACATATTGATTGGAAATCCACTAATCCTGAATCGTTTTGTCATTGCCCACTTCAGTTATAGATTTAACCAATCCGGCAATACCCTGAATTTCAGATGGGATAATAATTTTTGTGGCTTTTCCATCAGCAGCTTTAGCAAAAGCTTCCAAGCTCTTAAGCTGTAGTACCGCATTGCCCGGGTTCGAATCATTTAAGAATCTGATACCTTCTGCATTAGCTTTTTGTACTGTTAAGATAGCCTCTGCCTGACCTTCTGCCTCACGAATGGTTGCTTCTTTCACTGCTTCTGCTCTTAATATCGCAGCTTCTTTTTCAGCCTGTGCTTCTAAGATTGAAGATTGCTTTTTACCCTCTGCCACTAAAATCTGTGAAGTCTTTTCACCTTCTGCACGTAAAATGGACTCTCTTCGTTCACGTTCTGCCTTCATCTGTTTTTCCATGGCATCCTGAATAGCAGCGGGAGGAATAATGTTCTTTAATTCCACACGGTTCACTTTAATTCCCCAAGGATCCGTAGCTACGTCTAAAGATACTCTCATCTTGGTATTAATAATTTCTCTGGAAGTTAAGGTTTGATCTAATTCCAAATCACCAATAATATTTCTTAAGGTCGTTGCAGTTAAGTTTTCAATTGCCATGATAGGACGTTCCACACCATAGGCGAATAACTTGGGATCTGTTATTTGAAAGAACACAACCGTATCAATCTTCATCGTTACGTTATCTTTTGTGATAACCGGCTGAGGTGCAAAATCCACTACCTGCTCTTTTAATAAAACCTTTCTCGCAATTCTGTCAATAAACGGCATCTTAAGATGAATACCAACATCCCAGGTAGCCTGAAAAGCACCAAGTCTTTCTACTACATATGCCTGCGCCTGAGGTACAATCTTAACACAAGATGCTAAGACAATTAATACTAGTGCGACAAAAATAATAAATACGTATTCCATACTAAATTTCCTCCTTTTCTACTTCCACCATTAACTTAACACCCGCTATACTGCGTATAATAACTTTCTGCTCGGGCTCAATGATAGCCCGGTCGTCGACAGCTCTTGCCGTCCATTCTTGCCCTCCGACTACAACCTGACCTGAACTATTAAAATTATCAATTCGTTCGATAACTTTACCTTCCCGTCCTATTAGGCTTTCATAATTAGTTTTAATCTTTTTAGCATTAAAAAACCTGGCTGCAATTGGTCTTGTGTAGATTAAAAGCAAAAACGATACTACAAAAAATATAATTAATTCAAGAACTAAATTGTTTGTTACCAGGGAAACTAAAAAAGCTGTCAAAGCACCTCCGGCAAACCATATTGTGGTAAGACCTAAAGTAATTATTTCTATTAACAGCAGTACTGCTAAAGCAATTAACCAATAAGTTGAATTCATGCTTTTTCACCCCCCTTTCTATCTATCGGTTGTATCTTAATATTACTTTAAATTATATAAATATACAAGGAAATATTTTGAATTTTTCAAAATATAAGCTCTTTTTAATCTTTTTCTAATCATTCAACCTCTTTTGACGGTATACTTCATACATTAATACAGATGCTGCTATTGCTGCATTTAATGACTCCACACTGCCTTCCATAGGAATTTTAATGCATTGATCTGATATTCCTGCTGCCTCAGGGCTAATACCATTAGCCTCATTTCCAATCATAATGGCACATTTCCCTGCATATGACACCTTATCATAATATTCAGCTCCGTCTAAATGAGCCGCATATATTGTGATACCATTCTCCTGTAACAGCTTGAGAGTCTCTTGAAAATCCTCTGCATACAGAAAAGGCATACGATAAATAGCTCCCATCGTTGAGCGAATTACTTTGGGGTTATACATATCAACAGAACTTTTGGTTAATATTATGCCCGTAAATCCAGCTCCTTCCGCAGTTCTAACCATTGTTCCAAGGTTTCCCGGGTCTCTGATATCTTCTAACAGCAACACTTTAGCCTTGGGATTATTTAATAGAGCATCCAGCTTATATGCAGGTTTTTTTACCAAACATATTATTCCCTGGGGAGTTAATGTGTCGGCCACAACTTTAAACACTGCGTCTGAAACTACTTCATAAGGATACCCTTCTAATAAATCAGGTCTTTCCTTCTCCCACTGCTGATATAATGTTTCTCCCATGTATGCCTTAATCAGATAACCACCTTCTTTGGATTCTTCAAACATCTTAATTCCTTCTGCTACAAAGGCTCTCTGTTCTTGTCTGGCTTTTGATTTATTCTGTAGTTGTATCAGATTTTTTATCTGAGGATTTGATACACTGGTAATCATAGATACACCTTTCCTTTATACCTTCTAATACATCAACTATTTCTAAGGTATACATTAAAAAACCTTCCCTGTCCCCATAGAGTCAGGAAGGTTTCTATTTATTTTCTTGTTTACAAAATATTATAAGACAGCTTTCCTCCTATGTCAAATAGGATTTCATCTATCAGCTTTTTCCGATATGCAATACCTTCTATTTGTATGAGTTATACTCGGGATATACATTCAGTAGGTAATAATTTATTTCTATAAATCAGATAGGTTTTAAAAAGAACCCGTAATAATATAGAAAAATATACCATGCAAATTGACACGTGGAAGAAAGTCTTCTGATATGTATATACAGTAGTTAGTCTGTACTCGGTATTTTGCGAAAATACTTTCCGCCAATGCGGCAGTACATTATATTCCCCTGATAATTATATAAACTAGTACCGTCCGTATAAAAAGCTTTACTACCATCTTCCACCTTTAAGGCAGTAAGATATGGATTCATAGTCGCATCAATATAACCGTCAAAAAGTTCTTTTGTACTTTTGGGAATGATTAGTTCCGTATTCCGGCTGTCTTTCGGATAGACATACATCTTGGAGAAATCCTTGCTGTAAAGGATTCCGTCCTTTGCACTGAAATATTTATTTATCGGTTTCACTTCGATTTTCTGCAGGTTCGGCAAATTAAAAATCGGACAATTTAAATCGGAGTATTCAAACAATTCCTTTACATTCTTGCCGATAACCAACTCCTTAAGATATGGATTGGAGGTATTATCATATTTCTCATCATTTATATACGTACGGTTATTGCAGATTCCAACGGCATTGGTTACGGTATCCGGTATGGTAAAGGATTCTGAGCTTTTTTGATAAGGATATGCAATGAGAACAGTCATATCCTTGTTATAGAGGACACCGTCTACTGTTTTATAATGGGGATTATTATCACTTACCACATATTCTTTTATGGATTTGGAAGGAAGGTAGTATCCCCACGTATATGAATAATATAAGGTTTCTTTTACAAGAGAATCCGATAAAACTAAACTTTCCAGATAAGGATTAGCCATTAGGGACACTACATCTGCTTCCTTAACCGTATTAGGCATAGTGAAGGTCTTATCCTCCTTTTGCATTGGATACCAGATAAGTTCTGTTACATCTTTGTTATATAGCACACCGTCAATACTGGTAAATACCGGATTACCTTTGGCAACGGTAAAAGCTTTAAGATTATCCATTTTGTATGCATAATCCAAGCCGTCCAGTTTAGTTAACCCTTCTGGAATGGTTACCCTGGTCAGATTATGGTAATTATAATCTGAAAGAGGAGCGATATCAAATTCGGTTACCGTATCGGGTATAATCAGTTCTGTCGTATTTCTTGGAATATCATATAGCACCGTATTATCTTTGTTAAACAGCATTCCGTTTTCACAGGTGTAATATGGATTATCCTCTGCTACCGTAAGTTTTTCCAGCGTAGGAATGATATAACATAAGTCCTTCGCGTAACGCCGGATAGATTTCACGTTTTTAGATATTTCCAATTCCTTAATGTCACTGTCAATCAGCTTATTTATATCAACATTTGTCAAAGTATCGGGAAAATCCGCTTTTTCCTGTTTTTTAAAGAATATGAGCTCCGTACCGGCTTTGTTGTACAGGGAGCCATTGTAAAGGGAAAAGGCTGTATTCCCTTTCTCTATGATTATTTTATCAAAGCACTTATAATGGATATCGATTTCTTTCAATGCCTTTGGTATGACAATTTCCGTAAAATTTCGAAAAATGGATAAATAAGCATTTGTACTATTGACAGACAGGCTCTTTAAAGTAGATGGCAGCTTTAACGTGGTTTTGCTATAGCCCTCCGGGATAAAAATAAGTTTTGTTCTGGATGCATTGTAAAGAATTCCTTCATAAGCAGCATACTGTTTATTTCCCGCTTCTACAACGATAGCTTTAAGAGCAGTTGCATCCCGAAATGCATTTTCAGCCATAGAAACCACTGTCAACGGAATGGTAATGGCAGTTAAACTGGAATCCCGGAAAGCTTGCTCCTTAATCGTGGTTAAACCTGCTGGCAAAACAATTTTTGTTACCACGGAATGCTGAAATGCACTTTCACCAATCATAACGGTTCCCTTCGGCACCGTATAGTTTTTTCCTTTCCCGTTTGGGTATAAAAGAAGGGTATCTCCCTTTTTATTAAAAAGCACTCCTTTTTTAGCACTGTAAGAGATATTTTTACTGTTCACCTTAAATTCCTTAATGTTTCTTAACTGATTCTGTAATTTATATAGCTGGTCTACTTTAAAACTTGCACCTATGGTAACGGTTTTCAGGTTTGAATTATAGAATGCCCCATCTTGAATGGTGGTTACCGTATCCGGTATAGTATAGGTGCTGTAAGTCAATGTACTAGGATATTTATACAAAACCGTTTTCTTTTTATTAAACAGAATACCATTTTCTGTCGTATACCATTTATTCTTTCCGGATACTTTAATTTCCTTCAGCTTACTTAAATAACTGGTGGAAGTGTTCGAGAACCCATTAATACTCTTTACCGTACTTGAAAAATATATGGTTTCTACATTTGGAAAAGCACGATATCCATAGGAAAAGGAAGTAACCCCTTCCTCAATTACCAGCTTCCTGACTTCTGGATAAATGCATTCGGATTCTACATGAAAGATAAGATCACTAATATCATCCGAGGTAATCACAAAGGTTTCTTCTCCCCGATAGGGGATGGTATCATCCTTAGAATAAACATATATTGATTCTGCTGCGGATACGTTATATTTACCAGTTGATAATGCAATAAAAACAGTCAAAAAGAATACCCTCATTAAAATTTTTTTCATAACCTCTTAATCCTTTCTTTATTCATACTATGTTTTCCATTATTATACACAATATCCAGAAGCAGGTCAAAATAATTGTAAATGCTAAAGCAGCAAACCCCCAAAGGGAACAAATGTTTGTCTATTCCTACGCAGAGAAAAAAATAAAAATCGGTCTACATTTATACATTGTAGACCGATTTGATTGCCTCATTATTCATGTTTGCCAACTTTGCTGCCAAGTCAAGCCGACCAGGCTTATTGTTCGTTCATATTTGCCAGCTTTGCGGCCTGATCGGCTGCAATTAGGCTGTCGATGACTTCTTGCAAGTCACCATCTAATATAGAATCCAGTCTATGAAGAGTCAATTTGATTCTATGATCGGTTACCCTTCCCTGTGGAAAATTATAAGTTCTGATTTTTTCAGAACGATCTCCGGTTCCTACCTGGCTTTTTCTTGCCTCTGCTTCAGCACTATGCGCCTTTTCAAGCTCTAATTCATATAGCTTGGAACGCAGTACCTTTAACGCCTTATCCCTGTTCTTTAGCTGGGATTTTTCATCCTGGCAGGAAATAACAATACCAGTAGGTATATGCGTTAAACGAACCGCAGAGTCTGTTGTATTAACGCACTGTCCACCATTACCGGAAGAACGGAATACATCGAACTTACAATCATTTAAATCTAATTCAACGTCCACTTCTTCAGCTTCCGGCATAATTGCCACCGTTGTAGTAGAGGTGTGGATACGCCCACCGGATTCTGTAACAGGGATTCTCTGTACACGGTGTACACCACTTTCGTATTTCATCTTGGAATAAGCACCTTTTCCATTTATCATAAAGATAACTTCTTTAAAACCACCAAGACCATTTTCATTGATATTCATCATATCAATTTTCCAGCGTTGACTTTCTGCGTATTTACTGTACATACGAAATAATTCCGCCGCAAATAGTGCCGCTTCATCACCACCTGCACCACCTCTGATTTCGATAATTACATTTTTATCATCATTAGGATCCTTAGGTAATAGTAAAATTTTTAAATCATTTTCTATGGTTACTAAACTCTGCTTACATTCATTTAACTCTTCCTTAGCCAGCTCTCTTAATTCTTCATCACTTTCTTCTTCCAGCATGGTAAGGCTGTCTTCAATACCTTGTTTTGCATCCTTGTATTCTTTGTACTTATCAACAATAGCTGATAAGTCATTTTGTTCTTTCATTAATTTACGAAAACGATTCTGGTCATTTATAACATGCGGGTCGTTTAGCTCTTCCAGAATTTCTTCAAATCTTATTAATAGATCTTCTAATTTATCAAACATCTAAAGTTCCTCCATTCACAACAGCCTAGTAAAGGCAAAAGATTATCTTTTCATTTTAGGCTCCCGTCTGCGACTCTTGGTTACGCCCTTTGGTCGCCTACCAATCAAGGGGGTTGAATATCTTTTATTCAACCTTATAACCATTACGAACCTAAGGCCGCTAAGTAAAAGGTTCCTCATCTATTTTATATCTACCGGATACAATTCTGTCAAGCCCCGCCAAATCTTTACTAACTTTAATATCAATAATACCCGTCTCTTTTAGGATTTCTGAAACAGTTTCTCCCTGGTCATGGCCTATTTCAAAGAAGACAAAACCGCCGGGATTTAAAAATTCTTTTAATCGCTGTGCAATCTTACGATAAAAATACAAACCATCCGCTTTACCATCTAGTGCCAGCATAGGGTCATACACTCTAACTTCTTCCATTAAGGACTCAATTTCCCTGGTAGGAATATAAGGGGGATTTGACACTATTATATCAAAGGTATCATGAATATCATGATACAAGTCACTTTGCAGGAATGTCACTCCGGAATTTAGATCCTCACCGTTTTGCCTTGCCACTGCTAAAGCTTCCTCAGAAATATCTACACCAACCCCGCTTTTGATACCACCAAGTTTATCCAGACTTATAATAATACAACCTGAACCAGTACATAAATCTAATATGGACTTTCCTTTTGATACCTTTAAAACTTCTTCAACCAGTACTTCAGTATCTTGTCTGGGGATAAGGACTGCTTCATTAACCTGAAAAGAGAGACCCATAAATTCCTGCACACCGGTTATGTGCTGTAAAGGAATATGTCTGGCACGCTTTTGTATCAGTTTGAGATATGCTGCATACTCATCATCACTAATTGGCTGCCTGGAATTTAACAGATACTCTACACGGGTTATATGAAAACAATATTCCATTAGATACCACCCATTCAGTTCCGAATCTTCAATATTATGTTTTTTAAGCAATGAGATACCTTGCTTTAAGGCTATATCCAATGTCATCTTTTATATCAATCCTTATTTTTTGTTACCCCATCACTATCTAAATAATGATCCAAAGCTCTTAAAATTTCATCGTCTTCCTCATCTAACAAAGAGTTATCTTCCCTGCTAATGAACTCAGATGCCGCTGCTATTTCCTGATGGGTAATTTCTTGTTCTTTTACCAAATATTGTTTTTTGTTATTTTTTCCTTGTTTCTTTTTAGATTTTGAAGATTCTAACGGTTTATTAGATTGCGTATTCTCTGTTACTACGACTTTATCCTCATTTTCTATGTTCTTACTACTCGTCATATTTTCAACTGATTTTATCTGACCAGCTGTTTGTTTTACGTTTGAATCTTTTGAATTTTTCTTATTCTTACGAGTGCCTTTTCCTCTGCTCTTGTCTGGGTCAATAAAACCTTTCCAATCAAACACTGCCTCAACGGACTTTATGGCAACTTCTATCATTTCATCATCCGGTTCTCTGGTGGTTAACCCCTGCAGCCACATTCCTGGTTGACTTAAAATATTTACGACTATAGAATTATTCCGTCCTGCCAGTCTAATAAACTCATAGGATACGCCGGCAATAACCGGCACTAAAAGTATTCTCACAAGATATCTAATCCACTGGTGGTCTACACGTATAAATATGAAAAATAGAATACTGATAAACATAACCAGAAACATAAAGCTGGTTCCACATCTTTTGTGTTGTCTTGATTGCCATTTTACATTTTCTACTGTTAATTCAAATCCCTGTTCCAAACAGTTGATGGTTTTATGTTCTGCTCCATGGTACATAAATACCCTTTTAATATCTTTAGCCTGTGATATTGCAAGAACGTATAAGATAAATAGAACAATACGGATACAACCTTCTACCAGAGCAAGCAATGCATCTGATTCTATCCGTCTTCCCAGTAAACCAGCCACATAAGTGGGTAATATTATAAAAATTCCTACTGCAATTAATACTGCAACAATCATTGTAAGCCCCATCACGATACTTTCAGTTTTACCTTTAAATACTTTAGATAAAGCCGCATCAACTTTTGACGGTTCTTTTTCTTCCTCGTCTTCAAATAAACTGGCTGAAAAGTTCAGGGTTCTTGTACCAATCATCATAGATTCTACAAAAGCAAGCATTCCTCTTATAATAGGCAGCTTAAAGAAGGTATATTTCCCGGCGATACTAGTAAAAGTAGTTTTCTCTACCACAATCTCGCCATTCGATTTTCTGACAGCAACGGCGTAATCATCTTTATTTTTCATCATTACACCTTCAATTACAGCCTGGCCGCCAATGCCTGATGGTTTCATATACCGCACATCCTCTCTTTCGTTAGCAGATAATTTATCTAAACAAAGATTCTAATTATTTAATTTATTATGATGTAAAAATAGGCTGAGATTATGAAACCTCAACCTGATTTTTAACATACGATATGTTTCCGTCATTCTATTGTTCTTGACTAATGCCATATCTACGATTGAATTTATCAATAGCTCCACGAGCGGCAGCAGCCTTTTGCTGTCCAGTGTAAAATGAATGGCACTTAGAACAAATTTCTACGTGGATATCATTCTTTGTTGAACCTGTAACAAATTCGTTACCACAGTTGCAAACTACTTTTGCTTGATAATAATTAGGATGTATTCCTTCTTTCATGCTTTCACCTCTTTACAAACTAACGTATTTTTTTAAAGTTGACCGAAGTCAATCTAGTATCATCTCTATAAACAGCTTTTTAATTATAGCATAGGTTTAAATCTAATGCAAGACCTAAAATACAATTTTCGTCTTTTTAATAGTATCAATAAATTCTGCATTTGTCTTAGTCTTTAAAAACATATCGATAATCCGCTCTACTGCATCATCTGATTTCATACTGTTAAAAGCCTTTCTCATTAAATACGTGGCTTCCATTTCACTTTGGTTTAATAGTAAATCATCTCTTCGGGTACTGGACTTTGTAAGGTCAAGTGCAGGGAATATTCTCTTTTCAGATAGATTTCTGTCCAGAACTAATTCCATGTTGCCGGTTCCTTTAAATTCCTCAAAGACAACATCATCCATTCTGCTGCCTGTATCTACCAATGCAGTAGCAAGAATAGTCAAACTGCCTCCTTCACGCATGTTTCTGGCAGCACCAAAAAATCTCTTTGGCATATGAAGTGCCGCAGGATCAAGACCGCCTGATAAGGTTCTTCCACTGGCCTGTACGGTCAGGTTATATGCCCTTGCTAGTCTTGTAATACTGTCTAAAAGGATTACTACGTCCTTTTTATGTTCTACAAGGCGTTTTGCCCGTTCAATTACCATCTCTGATACTCTTTTATGGTTTTCCGGAAGTTCATCAAAAGTGGAGTAAATAACCTCTACATTTTTTCCTTCTATGAATTCTTTTATATCGGTTACTTCCTCCGGACGCTCATCAATTAAAAGAATAATAAGATTGAAGTCAGGATGATTCTTAGTGATTGCCTTGGCTATCTGCTTTACTAATGTAGTTTTACCGGTCTTTGGAGGCGATACAATCATACCTCTTTGACCTTTACCGATAGGAGATATCAAGTCAACCATACGCATGGAGACATTAGAACCTACCGTTTCTAAATGAATTCTTTCATTAGGGAATACAGGTGTCAGATCCTCAAATTTCTTACGTCTTTGAGCTTCCGAAGGATGAAAACCGTTTACGCTTTTCACATACAGAAGGGCACTGAATTTTTCGCCCTGATTTCTTATTCTGGTATTACCAACAACTATATCACCAGTTTTTAATCCAAACCTTCTGATTTGAGCTGGTGAAACATATACGTCATTTTCTCCCGGCAAATAATTATCACATCGGATAAAACCATAGCCATCGGGCATAACCTCTAAAATGCCTTCTTTCGTTTCGCCGCTGTCTAGCTGTTCTGTCTCTGATGAAGCAACCGAGTTCCTTCTTACATCCCCATCTGATGTATTTGTTGTCATTTTTCTATAATCCGGTTCCTGTCCGTAACCGATTGGCTTTCTTGTCTCACTGTCTGGTTGGCTGTAAGGTCTTTTATTTTCTGTGTCCGTCGAGTTACCTACGTTTTTTCTATACTCTGTATCAGATTGGTTCATGCCCGTTCGTTTAAAGTCTGTATCATTTAAAGCATTACCACCGTTTCTTTTTGCGTCTGATTCTGCGTGATTAAAATTAATTTTCTTCTCATTTTCCTGAGGCGCAGACCATGACTTTTTAGATTCGGTATCTGTTTTTCTTGATTTATAAGAGGATGCTTTCACTTCATCCATTTTATTTTTAGTATTTTCCGTTTTACTTTTAGTTTCATCCATCTTTGATATTTCAGCTCCTGGGTTCTGTTCCTCGTCCCTGTCTGCATTTCTGGAATCCACCTCAGTCTTGCCATCCGTTGGTTCATACCGTATTAAGGCATCAATCAGCTCTTGCTTTCTTAATGCAGTAATACCTTTTATCCCTCTATTTTTTGCCAACGTCCTAAGCTCTGTTAAGGACATCTCACTATACTGTGCTTCCATGTATTCTTGCTCCTTTACAAGTATAAAATTATTTTGGTTTCAATGGGAATGGATTTCGACATGATCTAGACAGTTCTTATGAATTTGCTACCCAAAATATGTTACTGCTTTCAATTATACACCTAAAGCAGTGGAAAAAAAAGCTTTTTTTTAAATTTTTGCAAAACAAACCAATTTTTATGGACTTTTTACACAAAGAAAGCTTTAGAAATTACTTATATTTCAAGATTTAACACCTTTTTTGGAGGGTAGATTAGGCTTGATTTACAATCTTTTAAGTGATATGATATTTTTAGTTTTAGATTCGTAAAATAAAGATAAGGCGGAAATGATATGACTAACAGTGAAAAGGCATTAATGCTGCATGGATCGTGGAACGGTAAAATAGAAACCGTATCGAAATGTACCGTAAAAACCAGAGAAGACCTGGCTCTGGCATATACCCCGGGTGTAGCAGAACCCTGCAAAGCAATCGCTGACGATACGGAAGCGGCATACAAATATACATTAAAGGCAAATACTGTAGCCGTCATCTCTGATGGCAGTGCAGTTCTTGGTCTTGGTAATATCGGTCCCTATGCCGCAATGCCTGTTATGGAAGGAAAAGCGGTTTTATTTAAAGAATTTGGTGGGATGAATGCATTTCCAATCTGTCTGGATACCCAGGATACCGAGGAAATAATTAAGACAATTGTAAATATAGCGCCTGCCTTTGGCGGAATTAATCTAGAAGATATCTCTGCCCCCCGTTGTTTCGAAATAGAAGAGCGTCTAAAAGGACTCTTAAATATACCAGTTTTTCATGACGACCAGCATGGAACTGCTATTGTTGTCCTGGCTGGAATCATCAACGCCCTTAAAGTTACCGGCAAAACAAAAGAAGATAGCCGGGTTGTGATTAATGGTGCCGGGTCTGCCGGTATTGCTATCGGTAAATTGTTATTATCCTATGGATTTAAACACCTTACTCTTTGCGATAGAATCGGTATCCTTACGCCTTCCTCAGAAGGACTGAACTGGATGCAGCAGAAAATGACAGAAGTCACTAATTTAAGCCATAATGAAGGTTCACTTTCTGATGCACTAAAAAACGCTGATATCTTCATTGGTGTTTCAGCACCAGGTATTGTAACGCAAGATATGGTAGCTTCTATGAATAAAGATGCTATTTTGTTTGCCATGGCAAATCCGGTTCCTGAAATTATGCCAGAACTAGCAAAGGCTGCCGGAGCTAAAATCGTTGGAACGGGACGCTCCGATTTCCCTAACCAGGTCAATAATGTAATCGCTTTCCCTGGTATATTTAAAGGAGCACTGGAAGGACGTGCGGTTCAGATTACTGAAGATATGAAACTGGCCGCTGCACTGGCAATTGCTGCTTTGGTGCCTGAAACGGAACTGAATGCCGATAATATCTTACCTCAGCCCTTTGATCCAAGAGTATGTGAAGCCGTTAGCAATGCAGTAAAGGCTCATATATGTCCTTAATTCAATGGGGGGAAAAGCCATATTATTCCCTGGATTACTATATAAAACAAACCTACGGAAAAAAACTATACAAGCTATCTTTAAATGCAGGACTGACCTGTCCTAATCGTGACGGAACCTTAGGAACACGTGGCTGTATCTTCTGCAGTGAAGGAGGTTCAGGGGATTTTTCATCCTCTTCTACCCTATCCATCACTGCGCAAATTGAGGCGGCTAAGAAAAAGGTTGACTCCAAATTAAAACCTCCTAAAGATGTTACAGTTGCAGGTTCTCTTTCCCCAGCAAGTAATTATATTGCATACTTTCAAGCCTTTACGAATACCTATGGAGATTTGGCTTATTTGGAAAAAATATTTACAGAAGCTATAAATCACCCTGACATTGCAATACTATCGATTGCTACCAGACCTGATTGTCTTAATGAAGATATACTTAATCTGTTGGCAGCATTAAATGAAAGAAAGCCCGTATGGATTGAACTTGGACTGCAAAGCTGTCACGAAAAAACAGCCAGGTTTATCAGGAGAGGTTATTCTTTACCCGTTTTTGAAGAAGCCGTTAACAACTTGCAGAAAAGAAGCATAATCACCATTGTTCATTTAATATTAGGACTTCCCGGTGAGAGTACCTCCGATATATTAGAATCAGTATCTTATGTGGCATCACTTCCCATACAGGGTGTTAAATTACAGCTTTTGCATATTCTAAAGAACACCGATTTGGCCGTTTACAACCCCTCTGTCTATACCATGGAGGAATATGCAGACCTATTAATCCGCTGCATTGAAAACCTTCCAAAGGATATGGTAATTCATCGAATTACCGGAGATGGACCTAAGAACCTGCTATTGGCTCCCCTATGGAGCAGCAATAAAAAGGCTGTTCTAAATTTAATTCACAAAGAATTTAAAAATAGAAAGACCTGGCAGGGTAAGAAACTTGAGACAACTAACAAATCTAATTTATGAAAGGAGCTGTCTTATGCAATCAGATGCTTTTACCTTATATAAATTAATAATCTTATTTCTTTTGGATAAAGTAGATTTTCCGTTGACCAATGCTCAAATTTCTAATTTTATTCTGGAAAAGGACTATACTAATTATTTTAACATACAGCAATCCATTGCAGAATTGATTGAAACTGATTTTATTACCATGGAATCTGTCGGACATAGTTCACATTATCGTATTACCGACTCCGGACGAGAGACCCTATCATTTTTTGAATATATGATATCTCCTGCTATTCAGGCGGATATCCATGAATATCTCAGAAAAAACCGCTATTCTCTTCGTGATGAAGTATCTACTCTTTCTGAATATTTTGAAACAAAGAAGGGTGAATATATAGTAAATCTAAAAGTAATGGAAAAGGATGCCTCTATTATTGAAGTTAATATCACAGTCCCTACTGAAGAAGATGCATCAAGGATATCCCATAACTGGCGAAATAAAAGCCAGCAGGTTTATGCTTATGTACTTAGCAGTCTGCTCAAGGAAGAGGATGAAGAATAATGTAGTGCCCAAAACGTTATTAATAGTCAAAATACCGTAATGACAAGAGCCTTTCATTCTTGCCATTACGGTATTTTTATTTTATATCCTCAGGTTCCAGCTCTGAATCTAAATCCTTACTACTTTCCATAATGCCCTCAATATATTCCCAGATTTCATCTCTGCCTTGCTTGCTTAAAGCAGAAAATGGAAGAATACTTGTTTTTCCGTCTGCATTCAACCCTTTTCTTAACATCTTAAGATGTTTCTCTTTCTGACTTCGGTTGATTTTATCCAGCTTTGTTGCAATTATAACTGGTTGATATCCCTGATAGAGTATCCACTCATACATATGCCTATCATTAGCAGATGGTTCATGGCGAATATCTATAAGCAAAAATATTAGTTTTAACTGCTTGGAGGATTTTAAGTAACGCTCAATCATTGTCCCCCATTTGGCCTTGATTTCTTCTGAAACCTTAGCATATCCATACCCGGGAAGATCTACAAAATACAATTCTTCATTGATATTATAAAAATTGATTGTCTGGGTTTTTCCCGGCTGGGCGGATGTCCTTGCATAAGCTTTACGGTTCATCAGGGCGTTGATAAGTGATGATTTACCTACATTGGATTTTCCTGCAAAAGCAATTTCAATTTTATCATTTTCCGGTAAAGTACTGGTAATACCGCAGACTGTCTCCAAGTTGACACTTTTTACATGCATATTTACACCCATTGCATATCGCAGGTTTAGCCTGCGATACTGCCACAAATAAAAAAGAGTGAAAGTACCTATTGTGGCAGCCTTTCTTATTCTATTTCTTTCACTCTTTTCCCTATTGATTTTCCCTGAAGTTAAATCTAAGCTTTTTGAACTAACGCTTCCTCCAGTACCTCTTCCATGGTATCCATAAATTTTACTTCAATACCTTCCAGAATTTCAGCCGCAATTTCTTCAACATCTTTTTTATTCTGTTTCGGAACAAGAACCAATTTTATTTTTGCAGTCTTAGCAGCTAATATCTTTTCTTTAAGACCACCAATCGGAAGCACTCTGCCCCGCAGGGTGATTTCTCCTGTCATAGCTACATCTGCCCGAACCGGCTGGTCGGTTATTGCTGACAGCATTGCTGTCGCCATAGTAATACCTGCGGAAGGACCATCTTTGGGTACTGCTCCTTCGGGTATATGAATATGGATATCATTTTTATCAAAGTAATCCGGCTCAATTCCATACTTTCTGCTTACAGAACGTATAAAACTGATTCCTGCCCTTGCAGACTCTTTCATAACATCACCAAGTTGTCCGGTAAGCTCAAATTTTCCTTTGCCTGGCATTACATTTACTTCTATCTGAAGGGTATCTCCACCAACGCTTGTCCATGCAAGACCTCTGACAATACCGACTTCATCTTTTGTATTTGCCCTCTGGAATGAGTACTTTTCTTTTCCTAAGTATTTCTCCAGATTTTTATCAGTTATTTTTACTTTAGCGGTATCAGCACTTACAATTTCTTTCGCTGCCTTGCGGCATAATTCGCCAACTTTACGCTCAAGATTACGAACACCCGCTTCTTTTGTGTAGCCGGATATAATTCTTTGTAATGCCTTATCTGATATGCCTAATTGTTTAAGCTCCAATCCGTTTTTTCGTATCTGCTTTGGTATCAGATGTTTTTTTGCGATGTGATGTTTTTCATTTTCAGTGTAACTGGTTACTTCAATTAGTTCCATTCGGTCCAGTAAAGGCTTAGGTATAGTCTGTACTGAATTGGCAGTCGCTATAAATAATATTTCGGATAGATCTACCGGAATCTCTACATAATGGTCTACAAATTTGCTATTCTGCTCTCCATCCAGAACTTCTAAAAGGGCAGAGGAGATGTCTCCTTTGTAATCACTGCTTACTTTATCAATTTCATCCAGCAACATTAACGGATTTTTAACACCGGCATTTTTAAGACCGGTAGCAATTCTTCCAGGAAGTGCTCCAACATATGTTCTTCTATGACCACGGATTTCAGCCTCATCCCTGACGCCGCCAAGACTGATTCTTACGTATTCTTTATTCAATGCCTTTGCCACAGATCTGGCAATTGATGTTTTTCCTGTTCCGGGAGGTCCCACCAGGCAAAGAATTGGACTATCACCTTTTTGTGTCAATACACGAACTGCAAGAAACTCAAGTATTCGCTCCTTTACTTTATCCAGCCCATAATGGTCTTCATTCAGTATTTTCTCAGCATGATTTACATCTGCTTTATCAGTGCTTACTTTATCCCAAGGCAGAGCCAAAAGAGTCTCAATATACCCTCTGGATACAGCACTTTCTGAAGAATTGCCGGAAAGATTCTTAAAACGTTCAATTTCCTTGCTGATTTTTTCTTTTACATCTTCCTTTGCTGTAAGTTCTGTAACTGCAGCAAGATAATTTTCAGCTTCTGTGGCGGTATTGGTTTCTCCAAGCTCTTCTCTAATAATCTTAAGCTGTTCTCTCAGAATATAATCCTTTTGATTTTTATCAACTTTCTCTTTAACTTTGGCCTGTAAATCCTTCTTGATACGAATAACATCTATTTCTTCCGTTAATATTACGGTAATGGTCTGATAACGCTCAATTAAATCAACCGTTTCAATGATATCCTGCTTGTCCTCTAAAGAAAGTGGTACATTAACTGCTATCTGATCAATTAATTCATGAACTTCCTCAAGCTTCATAAGTTGTTTTGCAACTTCTTTTCCGATTTTGGGATTCTCAATAAAATACACTTCCAGTATATCTTTTAAGCCGCGAATCATTGCTTTTTTCTCCGCCTCTGATAACTGGTTTTCTATTTCTTCATTTAATACTTCAACTTCCCCAACTAAATAAGATTCTTCTTCTATCAAATCTTCCAGCCTGGCTCTCTTTGTTCCGTTTACTAATACTCTTATCACATTTCCCGGCAATTTTATAATCTGTTTTACTTCTGCTATGGTTCCTATCTGATATAAATCCTGCTTTCCCGGTTTTTCAGTCTCAGGATCTTTTTGGGTTACAAGCAGCACAAGCTGGTCATTCTCCATGGCATTTTCAATTGCTTCCATGGATATCTTCCGATTTATGTCAAAGTGAATCACCATGCCTGGAAGAACCGCCATTCCTCTTAGTGCTACAACAGGAACTTTCCTACTATATTCACCCATTTTAACCTCCACGTTAGTCTCATGTTAAAACAAGAGACCGCCTTAAAATATTCCTGTGTATTCCCAATACTTCAATTTTGGCTTAAGAAGTCAGTTAGGAACAGATAGGTATTTTAAGACAGCCCCTTGTCAATAAATGTTTAAGCAATTTCGTTACTATTTTTTTTCGGTACCCGTTTAGAAATCGGTTTTCTTGGCTGATTATCCTCTGAGCTAATTAAAATCGGCTGGGCATTCCCTTCAGCAGCATCTTTTGTAATAATGCATTTCAAGATTTGTGTATCCGATGGGACTTTGTACATAGAATCCATCATGACAGACTCCATGATGGCACGTAATCCTCTTGCACCTGTTTTTCTTTCAAGGGAGCGGTTTGCTATTACTTTTATTGCCTCATCCTCGAAATCCAATTCAACACCATCTAATTCAAATAATTTCTTATATTGTTTTATGATGGCATTTTTAGGTTCAGTAAGAATACGTACTAATGCTTCTTCATCTAATAAATCCAAAGCTACAGTTACCGGTACACGTCCGACAAATTCTGGTATAAGACCGTATTTTACAAAATCCTGAGGCATAGCCTGTCGGAATAAACGACCTATGTTTTCTTTCTTGCCTTCCGCTATCTGCGCATTAAATCCTATGGATTTTTGACCAATTCGGGATTCAACGATTTTCTCCAGTCCGTCGAAGGCACCACCACATATAAATAAAATATTTGTGGTGTCTATCTGTATAAATTCCTGATGAGGATGTTTTCTGCCGCCCTGTGGAGGTACCGAAGCAGTGGTACCTTCTAAGATTTTTAACAGTGCCTGCTGAACACCTTCACCTGAAACGTCACGGGTAATGGATGTATTTTCAGATTTTCTTGTAATCTTATCAATCTCATCTATATAAATAATGCCATGTTCCGCTCGTTCGATATCAAACTCTGCTGCTTGTATCAATTTTAGAAGAATGTTCTCCACATCTTCACCGACATAACCAGCTTCTGTCAACGCTGTAGCATCTGCAATTGCAAAAGGAACATTTAATAGCTTAGCCAAAGTCTGTGCCAAGAAGGTTTTACCGGAACCGGTAGGCCCTACCATGAGCAGGTTGCTCTTTTGCAGCTCTACATCTAAGTCTCTTCCGGCCAATACTCTTTTATAGTGATTGTACACAGATACAGACAGCACCTTTTTTGCATCATCCTGACCAATTACATACTGATCTAAAAAATTTTTGATTTCTGTAGGTTTTAACAGATTAATGTCTGTGTCCTGTACTCTTTCATCGAACTCTTCTTCTACTATTTCAGAGCAGATTTCGATACACTCATCACAAATATATACATTACCGGGTCCCGCTATTAATTTTCTAACCTGATCCTGTGTCTTATTGCAAAAAGAGCATCTTAATTGTTTTCTGTCATCGGATCTGTTTGCCACTCGTTTATCAACTCCCTTCTATTATCCATAAACCAAACTTTAAGTATACTCCCAAAGTTACTAATTTATGCTTATCTGGTCAATTTATCTACTTACAATAACGCTGTCAATAATTCCGTAGGCTTTTGCTTCTTCTGCACTCATGTAATGGTCTCTTTCTGTATCTACTTCAATTACATCAAGAGTTTTACCTGTATTAGCAGCTAATATCTCATTCAATTTCTTTTTAGTCTTTAAAATGTTTTCTGCAACAATCTTAATATCCGTTGCCTGACCTTTAGCACCACCAGATGGCTGGTGAATCATTACTTCTGCGTTCGGAAGTGCAAATCTTTTCCCTTTTGCACCACCTGCCAACAGGAAGGCTCCCATACTGGCTGCCATACCGATACAAATTGTAGATACATCACATTTAATATAATTCATGGTATCATAAATAGCCATACCAGCAGTTACGGAACCACCAGGACTATTAATGTATAGATGAATATCTTTACCAGGATCTTCTGATTCCAGGAATAATAACTGGGCAACAATTACACTTGCGGAGACATCGCTAACTTCTTCTCCTAAAAAAATTATTCTTTCCTTGAGTAATCTGGAATAAATGTCGTAGGATCTTTCACCACGACTGGTCTGTTCAATGACATAAGGTACTAAACTCATAGTATATCCTCCTTTTCATTACACTTCAACAGCTGTTTCTCCAATAATATCTACTGCTTTCTGTACAGCCATGTCCATAATTATTTGCTCTTTCTCTTTTTCACCAAGTAATTCTTTTAACTTATCTAATTCCATCTTGTAGCTTTCAGCCATTTGTGTTAATTCTTTTTCTACTTCTTCATCGGAAACCGTAATATTCTCAGCTTTAACAATTGCTTCTAAAACTAATCTAATCTGGATTCTTTTTAGAGCCTGTGGTCTCATCTGGTCATATAACTGTTCTATATTCATTCCTGTAAACTGCATATACTGTTCCATAGTCAAACCTTGTGATTGAACTCTCTGCGCAAATTCATCTACCATATGTCTAACCTGTGTTTCAATCATGGCTTCCGGAATTTCCATTTCAGTTTTTTCTATAATTTTATCTACAACTGCATCTTCTTTATTTCTTTTTGCTTCTTTTTCTTTTCTTTCAATAAGATTCTTCTTAATGTCTTCTTTGTATTCTTCTAAGGTATCAAATTCTGATACATCCTGTGCAAATTCATCGTCTAATTCCGGTAATTCTTTTGCCTTGATTTCTTTTACCTTAACTTTAAAAAGCGCAGGTTTTCCAGCTAATTCAGGTGCATGATACTGTTCAGGAAAAGTTACGTTAACTTCTACTTCTTCATCAATGCTTTTTCCGATTAACTGCTCTTCAAATGTGTCAATAAAGGAATGAGAACCGATTGTTAAAGAATAATCTTCGGATTTTCCACCTTCAAAAGGAACTCCATCAACAAAACCTTCAAAGTCAATAACTGTCATATCTTTATCAGCAACCGCTCTGTCTTCCACGTTAATAATCCTGGAATTCTGGTCTCTTACTCTATCCAGTTCAGCAACGATTTCTTCATCCGTTACTTCTACTGATGCTTTTTCAACTTCTATTCCTTTGTACTCACCCAGCGTTATTTCAGGTCTTACAGCCACTTCTGCAGTAAAGATAAAAGATTTTCCTTTTTCCATCTGTACTACATCAATTTCAGGTCTGGAAACAATTTCCAAATCACTCTCATCAGCAGCTTTTTCATAAGCGTCAGGAATTACAATATTAGCTGCATCTTCGTAAAAAATGCTTGCACCATACATTTTTTCAATAATGGCACGAGGAGCTTTTCCTTTTCTAAAACCCTGTACGTTAATCTTACCTCTATTTTTTACATAGGCTTGTTCTAATGCAGCTTCAAACTCCTCTGCAGTAGCTTCTATGGTAAACTTAACCATATTCTTATCCAATTTCTCTACTTGTAAACTCATTTAAAATTTCCTCCTTAAAATATGTGAACGTATATCCCTGATACGAACCCTGTTATATCGTATATCAAAATCACTGCATAATTTACCTACAGTGTGCGCCTTTTATTGTATAAACTGCTATTAGACGCAATTATATAGGACTGTACACCAGTTGCTGTCCTGGCATGACCGTGAAAAAACTTTCGCAGTCTGACGTTATGACATTAGTATATTATAACATAAGTATTCTGTAAATACCATACTTTTTTTAGCCTATACCAGCCTGGCTTCCTTTTAATCTTTTACATGTCCTTGTTGTTTTAAAGTCTCAATTACAAATTCCACATGTTTTTTACAAACATCATTACTCTTTGCTTCTACCATAACTCGTATAACAGGTTCCGTACCACTCTCCCTGACCAAAATACGTCCTTCCTCAGAAAGAGCTTTGGTTACTGCTTCTACAGCTTCCATTACTTTACTATCTTCTCTTGCTGCTTTTTTATCTTTAACCTTTACATTGACTAATAGCTGAGGGTAAATATATACATCTTTAACTAATTCTGACAGCTTCATCTTTGTCTCTAAAATAACCTCCATGATTTTTAAAGAAGTTAAAATTCCATCACCGGTTGTAGCATGTTTGCTGAAAATAATATGACCTGATTGTTCTCCACCAATCGAATGTCCGTTAGTCATCATATTCTCATATACATATTTATCCCCTACGGCTGTTTTTTCATAAGCAATACCTTTTTCTTCAAAGGCTTTATATAAGCCAAAATTGGACATTATAGTAGTAACTACTGTATTATTATTTAATTCTCCCCTATTTTTCATATATAAACCGCAGACGTAAAGAATTAAGTCACCATCTATAATATTGCCCTTATCATCCACAGCTAAACAGCGATCTGCATCACCATCATATGCAAAACCAACATCCAGGCCATTTTCCAGTACGTATTTTTGCAAATTTTCCATATGGGTTGATCCACAGCCTTCATTGATATTTGTTCCGTTCGGCTCGTTATGAATAACATAGGTTTTAGCACCAAGAGCATCGAATACTCCTTTGGCTATGGTAGAGGCAGAACCGTTGGCACAATCCAGTGCAACTTTAACCTCTTTAAAGGAGCGGGTTGCCAAAGATATTAGATAACCAATATAACGATTTCTTCCTATCATATAATCCGTGGTTTTACCGATTCCTTCTCTGGTTGCATATGGGATATCTTCTCCCTTACCATCTATGTAGTTTTCAATTAACGCTTCAACCTCTGCTTCTAATTTATAACCGTTTCCATTTATGATTTTAATACCATTATCATAATAAGGATTATGGCTTGCAGATATCATAATACCGCAATCATAACTTTCACTTCTAACAACATAGGAAACACTTGGTGTACTGGTAACATGAAGAAGATACACATCTGCTCCGCTGGCTGTCAGACCAGATACCAGGGCGTATTCAAACATATAACTGGAACGTCTGGTATCTTTCCCAATTACTACTTTAGCCTTTTTATCTTTCCCATAATGGTGCCCTAAAAATCTACCGACTTTATATGCATGTTCTACTGTCAAATCAATATTTGCTTCTCCCCGGAAACCATCTGTTCCAAAATATTTACCCATTTAATTACTCCTTTAATAATCATATTCTTTCTATATGTAATTTAAGTTATCTGTCCATGCAATTTGCTTTAACCGTACATTACCGATTGTAACACAAGATGAAAATCACCGCAACTTATTCTAATTCCCAATTGCATGGCAATTATCAGATTAAAAACCAATCTGCTTTATTCCTTTTTATCTTATGACAGAAATCCTTTCTTTGGTCCTGTACATAACAAAAACATCATCTCATATATATGATATCTGTCATTAGTTTGCACGCAATGATTACTCATATATATTAGATGATGTTTTCTAAGGTCAGTTTAGGAATCAATTATGCAGCATCTGTTGCAGAATTTAAACTACCTTTTTTGTTAGGCTTCTTATAAAGAAGAACCTGTAGAAGAACTCTGACCAGACATAGCTTCTTCCTGTCTTTTGATCATACGTCTAACCATTTCTCCACCTACAGAACCATTCTGGTAGCTAGTTAAGTCACCATTGTAACCTTGTTTTAAAGGTACTCCTATTTCAGAAGCAACCTCCATTTTGAATCTGTCAAGTGCTTCTCTAGCCTGTGGCACTTCTACTCTGTTAGAACCGCTATTGTTGTTACTTGCCATAAAATTCACCTCCGAAAATATTTGTAAGATAATTGTGTTCGACAGTTGATTTCATTTGAATCATCTATCGTAGTAATATTGTTAGCAGATGAGGGAATTTTTATTATGGTAAGTTGTGGAACTTACTATTAATTTTAAGTTCTTTTTTTAAAAAATTTACTTGAAACCTACCGTATATCAACATTTTTCATAACTTGCTCATTCTCAATAAAAGCAGTTATTCTTTTTTAAGTGTGATTCTATCTATAAATACTAAATAAAAAACCTTAATTCATTTAATTAATAATCCAATGCCTGTTTTAAATATTTTCATAATTTGTACCTGCCTTCACATATACTGTATAAACTTACTCTGACAAGGATTCTTATGGGCGAACTATTAGAAATTATTAAAAATATGAATCGTGTACTTTGGAATGGGCCGATGTTAATTATATTGGTAGCAACTCATCTTTTTTTTACATTCCGTTTAAAATTTGTACAAAAAAAAGTCTTCAAAGGAATACGTCTCTCTACGAAATCCTCTGATGATCCCAATGGCGAAACCAGCAGCTTCGGAGCCCTTACAACGACCTTGGCAGCTACACTTGGCATCGGAAATATTATTGGTGTATCAACAGCAGTTGCTTTAGGCGGTCCAGGCGCAATACTTTGGATATGGTTAACCGGAGTACTTGGTATGGCGACAACTTACGCAGAGTGCTATTTAGGTATTTATTTTAGACAAAAAGCAAAAGACGGTACTTATTCCGGCGGCCCAATGTATGTGTTAGAAAAAGGGCTTCATTCCAAGCCCTTAGCCGTACTCTATTGCTTTCTCACCCTTGTTGCCTCCTATGGAATCGGCTGTTCTACTCAATCTAATTCTATTACCGATACTACCTCCCATCTATGGGGTTTTTCCCCGTACATTATAGGATTCCTCACTGCCTTGATTACCGGTCTGGTTATTGTAGGCGGTATACAATCCATCGGTAACATCTGTATGAAGCTTGTACCAGCGATGGGACTTTTCTATATTCTGGCTTGCATTATATTAATAGTTATGAATCACCAATACATAGTTCCGGCAATTGCTTTAATCTTTAAAAGTGCCTTTTTACCAAGTGCAATGGCAGGCGGATTTATCGGCAGCACCATAAAAACAGCAGCCAGATATGGTATAGCGAGAGGTCTATTCTCCAATGAAGCAGGAATTGGCACCGCTGCCATAGCTGCCGCCAGCGCCAAAACTGACAATCCCCACAACCAAGCCTTGGTATCCATGAGTGCAACCTTTTGGGATACGGTTGTTATGTGCGGCGTAACAGGAATTGTTATTGTCTCAAATATTTTAAAAAATCCTGCATCCGTAAAAGGCGCCTCTGCCTCTGAACTTACTACCATAGCTTTTGAGCAAATTCCATTTGGTGGTTATATTTTGGGATTGTCTATTGTAGCTTTCGCACTTGCCACCTTAATCGGCTGGTCTTATTTTGGTGAAAAAGCGGTAGTCTATCTGTTTGGTAAAGAAGGTATCGGAACCTATCGAATCTGCTATATTGTAATGATCTTTATCGGTTCCATCCTGTCACTAGATTTTGTATGGGAACTTTCTGATTTAATCAATGCTTTTATGATTTTTCCCAATGTATTATCCATCTGGCTGCTATATCGGCTGATTAAGCATACAGAATAGCTGCTGCTATAGCATCTGCGGTTTTTTTATCTTTTAACTGCGAAATGATTTCCAGTGAAAAATCAATTGCGGTACCTAGTCCTCTACTGGTTGTTACGTTAGAAGCCACTTCTACCTTGTTACCGGTAGTCACAGCACCCAATAGCTTGTCTTCAAAACCAGGATAGCAGGTAGCCTTTTTACCATTCAATATACCATTAATTCCCAGTACGCTTGGTGCCGCACAGATTGCCGCCAATTTCTTTTCTTGCTCATTAAAAGTCTTTAGTAAGCTGACTAAGCCAGTATGCTCTAAGAGATGCTTTGTTCCCGGCATTCCTCCCGGAAGTACCAGCAGACTGGCATCTTTAAAATCTTCGTTTTCAAATAGGGTATCTGCCTCAACTTTGATGGCATGAGCACCTGTTATGGTAAGACTGCCTGTAATTGATACGGTTTTAATAGAAATATCCGCTCTGCGTAATAAGTCCACCACTGTTAATCCTTCGATTTCCTCAAAACCATCTGCCATAAATAAATAAACCATGATATCACTCCTTTAATTTAATTTGTCCTGTTACCTTATAAGAATTATATACTATTATTTGTAAACATGGTATACTCATTTTGTATGTTTAAGAGGATAAAAGCAGCCCTATCCTAAGCTCTGCTGATATTATGTTTCCGACGACTTTATCCCATGCCTGAAGGCATGGGCTTTTTATTCTCTTGTTAACACGAAAAAATAAATATACGTATTTTATCCATACCCTATTTCTCTATATTATTATATAATAGATTTAAAAGTACATCTAATAGAGCAGGGGGTTCTAATTTAGGACATGAAAACTATGGAGAATATAATAACAGAACGGTTAATTATAAGAAGATTTCTTAAGACTGACTGGCAGGATTTATATGAATACCTGTCTGACCCGGAAGTAGTCTATTTCGAACCCTATGAGGTTTATACACAAGAGCAAGCAATGGAAGAAGCTATCCGTAGAATAGACCATACTTCCTTTTTTGCAGTTTGCTTAAAAGACAGTCAAAAACTCATCGGTAACTTATATTTTAATAGGGGTGACTTTGATACTTGGGAATTAGGATATGTATTTAATAGAACCTTTCAAAAACAAGGCTATGCTATGGAAAGTGCAACAGCTTTAATCAACCATGCCTTTTCTTGTTTGGGTGCCAGACGCATTATAGCCAGATGCAGTACTAAAAATGTATCCTCCTGGAGATTGCTTGAGCGTCTCCGATTAAGGCGGGAAGGCATGTTTCTCCAAAATGTTTATTTCAAGACAAAGCCAAACGGTGAACCGGATTGGTTTGATTCCTATTCTTATGCTATCTTGAAAGAAGAGTGGATAAAAAATAATAGCTACTAATTTAATTATACGAAACTTTTCCCATTCTATTTAAAAGAGAAGTTACCTTATACTTGTGTATTATTACTAAATCTAATACACAGGTATAAAGTAACTTCCTTTTCTACATTTATCGTTCTTCTCGGAAATATGCCTGCCCCAGACTTGCCGGCGGCTGATTCTCGTGCTTATTCCGCTTGCTAGTAAATATTAATACAATAATTGTTACTACATAAGGCAGCATTTTGCATAATTCCTGAGTTGCTCTGTTTAAACCGGGCATATAGATATACAGGATATAAAGTCCTCCAAAGAGAAAGGAACCCCAGATAGCATTAACCGGCTTCCATAAAGCAAGGATAACTAATGCAATTGCAAGCCACCCTCTATCACCAAAGCCATTATTCGTCCAAGTTCCGCCAAGGTATTCCATTACAAAATATAAACCGCCAAGACCGGCTATTGCGGCACCGGAAATTGTAGCTATATATTTGTATCTGGATACATGAATACCTGCTGCATCTGCTGTTGAAGGGTCTTCTCCAATGGAGCGCAGGTTCAAACCCTTTCTGGTATGCTTTAAAAAGTAGGTAAGAAAAATTGCAGTTACTATTGATAGATACGTTAAAAATCCATAGGAGAATAGTAACTTACCAACAACTGGTATATTGGATAAACCGGGTAGTACTGCACGGTATGCAGAAGCTGTTGTCTTAACCGAAATCTGTCCTACACCACCAGCAAGCTTTGAAATTGAACCGCCGAAAAAATTACCAAATCCCACCCCAAAAGTTGTTAAGGCCAGACCCACAACATTCTGATTTGCCCTTAGACTTATAGTAAGAACGCTGTATATAAGACCTCCAAAGGCTGACACAAGAAGTGATGCCAATAATGAGATTACAAGTCCAACAAAAGCATTGGGATTCCCCGATACTTTTTCATAAAAGAAAGCAGCCATCAGACCGGCAATACCACCCATATACATAATTCCAGGTATGCCAAGATTTAGATTACCTGATTTCTCCGTCAGTATTTCTCCGGAGGCACCAAAAAGTATACTGATACCCTGTCCAATTGCATTCTGAAGAAAGGTTAACAACATTGACATACTATTTTACCTCCTTGCTTTTTTTGCGAAAATCTAATTTATAGCTAATAAAAAATTCACTTCCTATTAAAAAGAAGATAAGTATACCGGTAATAATATCAGACGCATTTGTATTTAACCCATACTGAGATGCTATCTGTATTGAACCCTGCTGCATAAATACCAGAAATAAGGATACTCCAATCATGGCAAGGGGATTAAACTTAGACATCCAAGCAACAATAATTGCCGTAAAGCCTCTGCCTCCGGCTGTACTGGTGGATATGGTATGGCTGGCACCGCTTACAATAATACTTCCGGCAAGTCCGCAGACAGCACCGGATATCATCATGGTACGGATAATAACTTTTTTAACGTTGATACCGGCATATCTGGCAGTATTCTGACTCTCTCCTACAACAGCTATCTCATAACCCTGTTTGCTGTGCTTCATATATAAAAATACGATTAGGGTAACCGCCAGAACAACAATTATATTTAATCCATATTGTAACCCGAATATTTTAGAAAACCAGCCTTTTGCTGTAGCTCCGTTAATAATACCGACTGTATTAGAACCTGTAGGATTTTCCCAAAAAACAATACAAAAGGTTACAATCTGCATCGCTACATAATTTAGCATCAGGGTAAATAATGTTTCATTGGTGTTGTAGTATGCCTTAAATACTGCCGGTAGTAATCCCCATAACAGCCCTGCTAAACTGCTGGCTATAAAGATTACAATTAATAAAAGCCAATTTGGCATGACATCTCCAAAATAAATCATCATGGCGGCTGTAACCGTACCACCCATAAGAATCTGGCCTTCCGCTCCGATATTCCAGAATTTCATTTTAAAGGCAGGTGTTAAACCGACAGCAATTATTAACAAGGTCAACGCTTCACGTATGGTAACCCAAAATCTTCTTTTCGCACCAATCGCTCCGTTAATAATTCCCATGTAAACTCGTATGGGATTTTCATTTACAATGGCTACAATAACAAGAGCACATACAATAAGGGATAGTGCTATCCCAGCAAAACGGATACCCCAAGCTTTTTTCTGGCTTATGGAATCACGTTTACTGACACGAACAAAAAGTTCTTTATTTACTGCGTCTTTGCTCACTGGCATGTCCTCCCTTTCTTTCCGCTGTCATCAGCAGACCCAATTCTTCCTTTGTGGTCTTACGGGCATCAACGATTCCTGATACCTTACCGCTATTTAAAACAAGAATGCGGTCACAAAGATCAATTAGAACATCCAGGTCTTCGCCGACACATATTACAGCTACACCCTTTTCTTTTTGCTGATTCAACAGATTATAAATAGTATAGGAGGAATTGATGTCAAGACCTCTTACGGGATAAGCTACCATAAGCACGGTAGGACTTGCCGCAATTTCCCTTCCCACTAATACCTTTTGTACATTTCCTCCCGAAAGTCTGCGAACCGGAGTATGAACGCCGGGCGTCTTAACATCCAGTTGGTTTACTATATCTGCCGCCAGGTCTTTGGGTTTTTTACGGTTTAAAAAGAACTTTCTACCTTCCCGATAGCTTCTAAGCATCATATTATCTGCTAAATCCATGGAACCTACAAGTCCCATACCTAGCCTGTCTTCCGGCACGAAGGATAAACATATTTTTAAGTCTCTGATTTGAGCCGGTTTCATATCTGATATTTTTTCAGTACTGCCATCAGGTGCAAAGTATAAAATCTCACCGCTGTCAATCTGCACAAGACCCGCAATCGCCTCCAATAACTCCTTCTGTCCGCTTCCTGCAATACCTGCTACACCAAGTATTTCTCCACTGTTGGCAGTAAAGGAGGTCTGATTTAGAATCTTTATTCCTTCTTTTGTTTTACAGGTTATTCCACGCATCTCAATACGCTTTTCCGGCTTTACTGGTTCAGAACGGTCTATATCTAAGGTTACTTTTTCACCAACCATCATTTCCGTCAGAGACTCTGCTGTTGCTTTTGCAGTATTTACAGTACCGATATATTTACCTTTTCGAAGTACTGTAACACGGTCGGACAGCTCTAAAACTTCATGTAACTTGTGGGTTATAATAATAATTGATTTACCTGCTTTTCTCATATTGCGAAGTACATCAAATAATTTCTTTGTTTCTTGTGGAGTCAGAACAGCCGTAGGCTCATCCAGTATCAGTATGTCTGCACCACGATATAATACTTTGATTATTTCTACTGTCTGCTTCTGGGACACAGACATATCATAAATTTTCTGAGATGGATTTAGATCAAAGCCATAGGTATGAATAAGCTCGTTAATATCTTTCATAATCTGATCCATTTTTAAACGTTCTTTTCCAGGCAGTCCAAGAATGATATTTTCTGCTGCTGTCAGAATGTTTATCAGTTTAAAATGCTGATGAATCATCCCAATACCCAACGCAAAGGAATCTTTTGGGGAACGGATGGTTACCTCTTTTCCATTTATAAAAATCTGGCCTTGCTCCGGAAAATAAATGCCGGAAAGCATGTTCATCAATGTGGTCTTACCGCTTCCGTTTTCACCCAATATGGACAGAATTTCGCCTTTCCGCACTGATAAATTGATGTTGTCATTGGCAATAACTTCTCCAAAACGCTTGGTAACATTCTTTAGTTCGATTGCATTTGCCTGCTCCACAAAAAGACCTCCTATACAGTAAATTGGCGGAACTGCATATGCGCAGTTCCGCATAATTATTTACTCTTATTTTGCTGCATTTATATCTGAAACTTCGTTATTTACTTCTCTGTGATACCATCAATTATAATTCCGAATGCCGGAGAAGAAATCACTTCTGATTCATGGAAGTAACCATCGGATACATTAGCAGAATATTTTTCATAATCAGCATTGGAAGCAATTAATTCTTCCAAAGTGGAACCATTCACTGTAAATGTTGAGGTGTCAAATACTTTAAGTGTACCAGCTTTTAATGCTGCTTCAACCTCTGCTACTTTGTCTGCGGTACCTTCTGCAGCTACGCTCTCATTGATAGGGGAGATAGCAACTGCACCATCAACATAACCCTTGGACCAGTCAGCTGCAATAGCTGTACCGTCAATGACACTCTTGACTGCATAAGTATAGTAAGGTCCCCAATTAATGGTTGCTGAGGTTAGTGCTGTATTTGGAGCAACCAAAGTCATATCTACGTTATATCCCACAACTGGTACTTTGGCATCTTCAGCAGCAGTTGGAGCACCTGTTGTATCAGCATGCTGACTAATCAATTTTGCACCATTAGCAATCAACTGTTTTGCAACTTCATTTTCTGCTGTCATATCAGCCCAGCTATTTGTATACTGAACTTCCATAGTAACAGATGGACACACGCTCTTTGCTCCTAGATAAAAAGCAGTAAAACCAGAAACTACTTCCGCGTACGGATATGCACCAACATAACCCATTTTAGCTTCTTCTGCTGTAATTTCACCTTTTGTAATCATATCATTTAATTTTAAACCAGCAACAACACCGGATACGTAACGGGATTCATAAACTGCTGTAAAATAGTTATGCATATTAGGTAAACCTGAAGAGGCTGCCTGGAAACCGGTTGCATGAGCAAACTGAACATCCGTGAATTCCTGTGCTGCCTGAATCATATAGTCTTCATGACCAAAGCTGTTTGCAAATACAATATTACAGCCTTGTTCTGCTAAATCCACAATTGCATCATACGCAGATTCATCTTCACCGATATGTGTCTTTTCAATAACCTGATCAGAGGATAAACCAAGACTTGTAGCCATAACCTTAATTCCTTCCATATGTGCCGCAGTATAACCTTCATTTTCATCGCCTATGTAAATAATACCAACCTTAATGTCAGCTGCACTACCTTCTGGTATGGCCTCGGAATCTGTTTCTGTACCGCTTGGTGCAGCAGGCGTATTATCAGCATTCCCACCCTTGTTTGAAGAACCACAGCCCGTAAACAGACCAACTGTCATTGCCAATACTAACAATAACGTTACTACTTTTTTCATAATAATTTTCCTCCTAATAATTTATCATATCATTGTGACACTCTATAACATTATGCTCTTAGGCACATGTACAAAAGGGAAGTAAAACTCTTAAGGAGTGGGGAGCTCCTCGTTGATATTCATCCAATTTCTGGATATTTCCTTTGAAAAAAGATAAAGGGGCCGTATGTATCTTCGAATACATACAACCCCTTCGTTGGGCAGTCCAGTGAAACAATTTTAGGCGTTGGCCCTAAAAATATCCAAAGCCTTTGTTTACCTTTATAATCGTATCGTCCATAGGACCAACAATAATCATGTAAAACCTGATGTATATAAATTAAGTACATACTTGTCTTTCGGAATATTCATACGCAATAATTACATAGTATAACAGAAAAATGTTGTTTGTCAACATTTTGATGAATCAATCGAGCAAAATTTTCTGGAAATATAGATTTTTACCTCGAATAAAATAACTTATTCAACTCGGTTTTTCGAATTACCTGACCTGCCCGTTTTCCGGTATGTACTCCATTTCTGACGGTAACCTGACCATTTACTATGACATATTCAATACCCTCTGGATATTGTACCGGCTCTACAAAAGTTCCTTTATCTAGTATTGTCCCTGCATTAAAAATGGTAATATCTCCATAATATCCTTTCTTAAGGAGGCCTCTGTTTGTAATTCCCATGGCTGATGCGGCTTTGTGGGTCATTTTATAGATAGCCTCCTCTAAAGAAAGAACTTTCTCTTCTCTGACATATTTACCAAGAATTCGCGGGAAAGAACCATATACCCTTGGATGGGGTTTACCGGATAAAAGGCCGTCTGTACAAGCATTCATTTCATCCCGCTTTAATATACTGGTTACGGCTGATTCCGTACCATAAAAGTCCACCATTCCAACTGCATTGTTTTCCTCCTCTAGTAAATCAAAGGCTGCCTCAAGTGGTTCTAAACCCTTTAATGCTCCGATTTCCTTCAGACTCTTTCCAATAAATTCCTTATTCTTAGCAGTCGCAACACTGGTGATAAAAATTCCCTCTACACCGGCAAACTGTATGAAATTGTCCCAACCGGGGATACCGTATTGAATATCTTCTTTCATCTTCTCTCGAAGTTCGTGATTTTGCAGCCGTTTTATAAGTTCATTGGTTCCCCCGTCATGCACCAATGCAGAGCATCACTTAAGCCTTCGGCTACATGAATGTGATAACCTATATCATCCCTGTTCTTATCGGTACAATGTTTTAATGTTTCATCACTTAGGGTAAACGATGCGTGCATACCAATCATAGCTTTTTGCATGCTATTAGAGTCCTTTTTACAGACTGCCGCAAAATCTAGATTCTCTTTTAAAGCTTCAATCATCTTATCCTTACCGACCCGGTCAGATACCTCATAGGATAAACAGGTGCGCACTCCCGCTTCTTTTGCTGCCTCGCTAATCTGAGATAAACTTCCCTTTACTTCTCCATAACTGGCATGATGATCAAAGACTGTTGTTACTCCGTTCTTGATACAATCCAGATAAGTTGATATAGCACTTAAGTATACCTGCTTTAAGGTTAATTTTCTGTCCACCCTCCACCAGGTACCTTCTAAAATATCCAAAAAATCAGCAGGTTTGTTACCGGGTATAGATAACCCTCTGGCAAAGGCACTATATATGTGACTATGTGTATTTATAAATCCCGGCATAATAACGCCGCCTTTGGCATCTATAAATTCCGCTTTAGGATAAGCTTTTAGCATATCCAACCGATTTCCTATCTCCTCAATCCGATTCTCTTTCATACATACGGCACCATCTGTTATAACAGTATTACTTTCATCTCTTGTAACTACCATTCCGTTTCCCACAATAATCATGCGAATCCTCCTTTTATCCGAATCAAGCTTTATAGGATTAGGAAATCAAAAGCCCTCTCATATAAAATCTAATTAACCTGGCTGTCTTTTCACAAATTCACCCTTGCTGCCTAAAAAATTACCTTCTTTTACAATATACTCTCCTCTTAAAAATACATCGGTGACCTTCCCTCTTACTGTCTTTCCATCATAAATTGATTCTTTATCCTCAATTATATCCTCTTGATTGATTAATCAATCTAAAATAGTCTAAAAAAAAAGCGAAATACATTACGGTCGTAATATATCTCATCTATGAGTAAATTTCTTAAATTAATTATTGAGTAGTTTACCACCGACCTCTCTGATTGTCAATGATTTTTTCAGGTTATATGGTCTTCATCTGAACCATTTTTGATAATGTCTTAAGTAACCACAAGTGATTATGTCCCAAATGAGTAATCCATGTTACACTATATCCTCATGACTTACAGATGAGGAGACATTATGAGAAAGGTCAAGTTGACTATGAATGAAGAAAAACGTTATGAAGTAATAAAGAAGTTAGTAGACACAAACGGAAATAAAAAGAATGCTGCCTTGAAGATCGGTTGCACCGAAAGACATATCAATAGAATGATTGCAGGATATAAACGTGATGGTAAATCCTTTTTTATACATGGAAACAGAGGTCGGACTCCTGCTCATGCTCTTTCAAAAGAAACCAAGCAAACTGTCCTAGATTTATATCGTAGTAAGTACTTCGATACGAATTTTACTCATTGTATCGAGCTTCTAGAGAAGTATGAGGGAATTTCTATTTCTGTATCTACATTGAACTCTATTTTAGAAAAAGAATATATTCTTTCTCCAAAAGCTACCCGATCAAAAAAAAGAAAAACCAAACTAAAACTTAAACATTTGAAAACACAAACTAAATCTAAAAAGATACTAGCAGAGTTGCAATCCAATATCGTTGCAATCGAGGATGCACATTCCAGACGTCCTAGATGTGCTTATTTTGGCGAAATGCTTCAAATGGATGCTTCGATCCACTTGTGGTTCGGTGATACGAAAACTCAGCTTCACATCGCTGTCGATGATGCAACTGGTACTATTGTCGGTGCTTACTTTGATGAACAAGAAACTTTAAAAGGATACTACAATGTGTTTCATCAAGTACTTACTGAGTATGGTATTCCCTATTTATTTTTTACCGATAACCGTACAGTTTTTGAATATAAACAAAAAAACGCCCCTTCTATCGAAGAGGACACATACACACAATTCGCTTATGCTTGTAAACAGCTAGGTGTTGAAATCAAGACCAGCAGTATACCACAAGCAAAAGGTCGAGTGGAACGATTGTTCCAAACCTTACAATCTCGCCTACCAGTCGAATTACGCCTGGCAGGCATAAACACACTTAGCGAAGCAAATGCATTCTTAAACTCCTACATAAAAGAATACAATGCCAAGTTTGCTCTAGAGACCAATCTTATCAAATCTGTCTTTGAAAAGCAACCCGTTTTAGAAGAAATAAATCTTGTTCTTTCTGTTCTTACAGAAAGAAAGATAGATAATGGACACTGTTTGAAGTTTAAAAATAAGTATTTTAAGACACTTGATAAGAACGGGCATCAGGTACACTTTTATAAGGGGACAAAGGCAATGGTAATAGAAGCATTTGACGGTAATAAATACTGTTGTATAGATGAGAGTATTTATGCGCTAGAAGCAATTCCGTCACATGAGAAAATATCAAAAAACTTTGATCTTACGCTGTCGCAGAATAGAACAATAAAGCGGAAGATACCAGGGATGCATCATCCTTGGAGAAGGCAAGAATTCTGGCGTTTTGTTAAAATGCAGGAACACCACTGGAATGATGAAGTCCCTGCTTAAATGAGTGTGTGAAGAAAAGTCTGTAAATGACTTTCTATGATAATTAGATTAAGGATCATGAGGCTGTTTCTGTACAGTCCAATCCTTGGATACACTATAAACAATAACAAAGAGCATGTCAAGAAAACTCTGTATACCAGAGATTCCTGACGTGCTCATTTCATTCTCAGATTAAATCGGGAGCCTTCCCTCGTACATGATAGAAAGTTCACCATATACCTTACCCCAATTTCTGAGAGACATGGTCCATTTCTTTGTTGCCTCAAATGTAGCTAGGTAAAGGGCTTTCAGAAGTGATGTGTCGCTCGGGAAGACGCTCCTCTGACGGTTGAGTTTACGGTATGTACTATTTAGACTTTCGATTGCATTTGTAGTATAAATGACCTTCCTGACTTCGGCAGAGAACTTGAAAATAGGACTGATTACATCCCAGTTCTTATGCCAGCTTTTCATTGCATTCGGATAGCGGTCATCCCATTTGGTGCAAACTTCATCCAGTCGGGTAAGTCCGGCTTCTTCTGAAGCTGCATGGTAAATTTTCTTCAGGTCAGTTGCGAATTCCTTCTTGTCCTTGTCAGCTACGTATTTCAAGGTATTTCTCACCTGATGTACGATGCAGCGTTGGTATTCCGTGTTGGGGAAGGCCACTGCTATGGATTCCTTGATGCCAGTCAGCCCGTCTGCGCAAAGAATGAGTATATCCTGTACACCTCGGTTTTTAAGCTCGTTAAGGATACTGAGCCAGTATTTACTGCTCTCATTGGCACCTACCTGTATCGATAATACCTCTTTTCTGCCTTCTTCATTTATACCAAGGATTATGTATGCAGCCAGCTTCTTGATGATGCTGTTGTCCCTTACTGAGAAATGTACTGCATCGATGAATACGATAGGATAAATGCTTGAGAGAGGACGGTTCTGCCACTGTTCAATCTCCGGGAGAAGTTTGTCGGTTATGTCTGATACCATGCCTTCGCTGACTTCGAATCCGTAGATATCCTCGATAGTTTCAGAAATCTGACGTGTTGTCATTCCTTTGGCATACATGGATATAATCTTGTCATCGATCGCCGATATATCTTTCTGCCTTTTCTTAACTACCTTAGGTTCAAAAGAACTTTCTCGGTCCTGAGGGACATTAATTGTTGCTTCGCCGTATTTACTTCTGATCTGCTTTTGTTTATAACCGTTTCGAGAGTTCTGGTTTTCGGATCTTTCATATGGAACATAGCCCAGATGATCGTCCATTTCTACTTCAAGCATTTCCTTGATTGTGCCACCCAACAGGTCTTTAAGTGCATCCTGGATATCTTCAGCAGACTGGATGTCGTATTCCTGTAAAAGAGCAGCGATGATGTTTTTCTTTCCTTCGGTCATTCTGACCGGTTCACGTTTTTTTGCCATAATTAAAGGCCTCCTATAATATATTTATTTTATCATAGAAAGCCTAATCGAAATACTTATTTTACAGACTTTATTTCACAGTCTCGCTTAAATAGATAAAAGCACCAGCCACAGCTGGTGCTAATGTTTAAAATTTATTAGGACATTCTCAAAAATGCTTGACATGATTTTTTCAGGTTATATGGTCTTCAATCAGCACCTCCATAATTCCTCCACACACCATTCCTTCTGCTTCTGCTACATCACCTGTCATATCAATGGTCTGTATTCTGAATTTCTTTGTCCCGATTATACTTACCGCATTACGAATAACCACAGCCTCACTACAGCCTCCTCCAATACTACCCGCAATCTGTCCGGTAGGATAAACAATCATTTTTGCTCCTACTCCTCTTGGAACTGACCCCTTTGTATCAATAACCGTAACTACTGCCATAGCTTCACCTTCACTATCAGCCAGAAGCTTAAGAACATTATAATCTGCATCAGGTTGGTTCGTTTTATATTCTCCCCTTTGACCCTGTCTTTTCCTGCCTATTAACTGGGCAACAATAGAGATGCTGATTTCTTCCGGCGTAACTGCACCAATCGAAAGCCCAATAGGAGTACAAATCCTAGAAAGTCGTCCGTCATCATACCCTTCCTCTTTAAGCAATGCAAGAATTCCCTTAACCCGACGCTTTGAGCCTATCATACCAACATATTTTGTTTCTTTTTTCTTTAATATCTGCCGTAAGCAATTAAGGTCATGCCTGTGTCCTCTCGTTATAATAACTATGTAATCACTGGCAGTAACTTTTAATCCTTTAAGCACCTTATCAAAACTGTTGCATATAACCTGCTCTGCAAAAGGAAATCTTATCTGATTCGCAAAATAGGGTCTGTCATCTGCAACAATAACGGTGAATCCTACCTTAGAAGCGAATTCAACCAAAGGCAATGCAATATGCCCTCCGCCAAGAACAATTAATCTCTCCCCAGGATAAAAAGACTCATACACAATCAGAGTACCATCTTCATCGTAACAGATACCGGCCTTTCCTTCCTTTAAATAATCGATATCTTCCTGCTCCAAAACTTGTTTTAACTTTTCTGGCACTTTAGAATGTATACTTCGCTCAAAATTTGTTTCAAGGCTTCCTTCTCTGCCAGATAAGCAAGTGAGTATTACCTGATTTCTGTCATCCTCCAGCTCTTTTAGTAACGTCCCATATAGATTCATATCTGCTCCTTATCTTCCAAAACCACATTTTGGAAAGGTACATTCCTCACAATTTAAACATAAACCCCCGTGCCCCAATGCAGCCAATTCATCCCCTGTAATTTTATCATTAGCCAAAATCCTTGGTAATATCAGGTCAAAAATGGTTCTTTGGGAATACATAACACATCCTGGCAGTCCAAGAATAGGAGTGTCATTATAATACGCCAATAAAAACATTGCCCCCGGCAACACGGGTGCTCCATACGAAACCAGCTTAGCACCTGTATTCTTGATGGCAGTGGGCGTTGTATCATCTGGGTCAACACTCATACCCCCGGTACATAGTATTAGCTCAGCCCCCTCTTTTATATACTCTAAAATTTGCCCCGTAATTTTCTCTGTCTCATCATTTACAATACCTTGACCTATGACTTCTACATCATATTCCAATAATTTATTTCTTATCACAGGACCAAACGCATCTTTAATTCTGCCATGGTACACTTCACTTCCCGTGGTTATGACAGCGGCCTTCTTAAGAATAAAGGGCAAAATGTGAAGCAGTGGCTCCTTCCCGGCTAACTCTCTGGCTTTATCCATTTTTTCTTCTTCAATAGTCAATGGAATAATCCGTGTACCGGCTAATCTATCACCTTTTTTTACTGGAAAATTACCGTGTATTGTGGCAATCATAATTTCCCCAAGGGTATTAATTTGAAGCAATCTCTTTTTATCTACCTTAAGCAGCCCGTCAGCTGCTGCTACAATATTTATTTTTCCTTCTTTTATATCGGTAGGTTCCATAAAGTCATCTTTACATATCTCATATAAAGTAAGAGCTGCCTCATCTTCGTGGAGAAACCCCGCTTTTTTCTCCCATACATAAAGGTGCTCCTTCCCCATAGAAAGTAATACCGGAATATCCTCCTCTTTTACAATATGCCCCTTTTTAAAAGCAACCCTTCCCCTCTCACCCGCTTTTATCTGGGTTATATCATGACAGATAACATGACCTGTTGCTTCTGTCGTATGGATTAATTTCAAATGCGTCACATCCTTCTAAGTCTGTTTTGTTTGCTATTTATGTATCTTTTTATTCCTGAATTGCTTTTAAAATCATGTCTTTACAGAAATGAAAGTATTTTTCTACATCAAATCTTCCCTCATCAACCAAATACTGAACAGACGCTCCTTCTAATATAGATACAATGACATAAGGAAGAAACTCCCTTTTTTCTGGTGTAAGCGCAGGAGCAAATTTATCCAGTGTGTCCCCGATTTCTTTGCGCCATCCTTCGAAAGAAGCCGCAAAGGCGGTTCTTATATCCGGATTAATATGTCCCTGTATCCAAAAATCTATTTCGGCGTAATCATATTGCTGTTCTTTTAAAATAAAGTCAAGTTTCTGCATAATAAAGATGTCTAACTGGCCTTCTAAGGTATTTTCAGCTCCCAGTTTAAACCGTTCTCTAATTTCCAGACATTTATTTAATACCTTTTTTTGCAGTGCAAGCATTAAGTCATTCTTTGTTTTATAATAATAATGCAAATTAGACTGAACCATTCCCGCCCGCTCAGCAATAAGGTGCATTCTGGTTCCGCATATTGTATTTTCTATAACAACCTCTAAGGCTGCTTCTAATATTTTATCTTCCGGTTTTTCATCGGTTTTTTTAGGTCTCATAACGTATCCCTTCCCTTACTTCATCCTTAGATTTCGTTCAACTAATCAATCAAATGCAAAAATATTTTTACCTGCAACAAATTTTGCTGCTATATGTCTACCCTCGGATAAATAGATAACTCGCTCCAAACGCTGAGGTAGTGTAAGCAGTCCGGGATGCTCTATTTTATCATCATCCATTACCAAGGCGTCAAATTCATAGTCTTTTTCAAAGCTTCCTACCTTACCAAAGAAAGCTCCCCCACCTTTTGTTCCAAGATAAAAGGCTTCTTCTATTGTCAGCGGTTTTAGATTCCCGTCTACAAGTCTCCATCTAAGCTTTGATACCTGCACAGCCATTACCATAGTCTTAAAGATAGAATTACTGCTGCCGGCTGCCATGTCCGTTCCCAAACCAACCTTCATTTTATGGTCAAGATAAGTTCGTACCGGAGCTATACCAGAGGATAAATTGGTGTTTGATTCCGGACAATGGGCAATAAAAACACCGTTATCTTTCATAAGCATTACTTCTTCTGCAGGTGAATGCACACAATGAGCCATTACTACAGGTCCGTTCTTTCCAAATACTCCGCCCAGTTCATAGGCCTCTCCATAATTATTTGTATCCGGGCACAATTCCTTTACCCATTCAATTTCTGATTTATTTTCAGAAAGATGGGACTGTAATGGAAGATTAAATTCTTTTTGTAATACTGCCAGCTCCTTTAACAATGATTCTGAACAGGAGGGGAAAAACCTAGGGGTTAGAATAGGCACTATATTCTTATAAGAGTGTAAAGTCTCTTGTAGCCATTCTCTTGTATTTGCAATGGACTCTTGCATGTCTTCCTTGAGATAATCCGGACAATTCCTGTCCATATTCACCTTTCCTACCATACATTTTAGCCCTGTAAGCTCCAATAAGTCCATAAGAAGTTTTGTTGCTTCCATATGTACCGTAGCATAGATGCAAGCCCTGGTGGTAGCACCTTTTACCAGCTCCTTCACAAATATGGAGTATGCCTTTTGCGCATACACTGCATCAGAGAATTTGCCTTCCTCCGGAAACGTATTTTTATTTAACCAGTCAATAAGTTCCAAGTCCATACCCAGCCCCCGGAAGGAGTACTGGGGTCCATGGGTGTGCATATCTATTAATCCGGGTATAATCAATTTACCAGTATAATCTTTTACGGGAATATTTATAAAGCAATCTGGTAAAACCTTATAAATTCCTTCAACTCTTCCATCCACACAGACTAAAAAGCTATCCTCATTACAGGTAAACTTCTCCTGTGTTTCTGAATATATAATATCTCCCTTTAGGGCAAATCTTTCAATCTTAATATAGAGCACCCCTTTCCATAGACACACTTTACTTAGTTCATTGTGAAACTGTATTATTTTAATTATCAGAGTATATTTCTTCTATAATAATAAAAGACAAAAAAACCACAAATAACCGTCTTTTCTCCTTTGAAAGATTCTGGACCATTACTTATGGCTGCTATTATATTCTCTATCCTTTGCTACCTGATTATCATATATGATATTATAGGGTATGTCAATACTAACATTTGGTTCCTGAGAAATGGCAGTCTGCTATGAAAAATGCTTGTGTAATTGTTGAAACTCTCTAAGTGAACTAAGACGGCAGACGCCAGTTGTTAAGCTCACGCTCCATGGTCCTATGCTCGGGGAGAATACTCTGCAGCATGCTATAAAAGCTTTTACTGTGATTTGGTTGTATAAAATGCGTCAGCTCATGGGCTGCAACATACCGTACACATTCATAGGGTGTTTGTAAAAGCATTTTATTTAGTGTAATGGCAGCGCCGTAAACAGAACAGGAGCCCCAGCGGGATTTCATATTCCGTATCCGAATTACAGGCATTATAACACCGTGTGGCTCAAAACTTTTATGCAATTCTGCCACAGCTTCATAAAATATATTTTTTGCCATGGCATCATACCAAAGCTGCCATTGCCTTTTGAGCTTATCCGATTGCTCAGAATGCCTGGTATATATAATAATCTGCCTTCCTTCAATCTGAATTTTATCTTTTGGTGCACCCTGTATTAAAAGAGTGAATTCCCTTCCTAGTAACAGAACAATCATTCCATTCTCTGGGATGATTTCTTTTTTTAGAATTCCCTTATAGTTTTCTACTTTATCTAATGCTTTGCATATCCAATCTGCTTTTTGCCTGATAAAAGCTTCTATGTAAGCTTCGCTTACCCTATTGCCAGCAGATACAACTACCAGCCCCTCCGGTTTAACAAAAAGCGTAAGATTTTTAACCTTTTTGCGTCTAATCTCATAGGTTATAAGTCTACCACCTGCATTTATAATAAATGACATAAGTCTCTCCAATCCTGACTGGTTGACACTTCCATTACTTCCGGTAATTATCACAAAATCTTACATCACTTATTTGGTAAAACCTTACATAAAATAAGCGAGCAGACCGATTTACAATTATCTCTTTGACAAACCTGTAATAACATGGCTTTCATTCTGTTTTTTCTTTTATCAATCCATGCATAGATTCTAAACGATTCATATGATATTCTATATATGATTTTTAAGAAAATATAGTAATATATTGATTCAATAATATACTGTCGCACATTAAAGGCTTATTTCAACTTCTAATGAAATAAAACACATATTTGCACTTGCAGTTGCAGAAAGGTATGGCCATTCGTATGAATATTAAATCTATAACCATGAAACACGGATTTTCAGTCAAAGAATTAGGTGGTGAATTCTGTATTATTCAGGATGGAGACGCCAATAACGGTGCGGTGAATGGTCTCCCCTCCATAAATGAAACCGGTATATTCCTTTGGGACCGCCTTAGTAAGGGCATCTCCTCTCCAAAAGCTTTGATTGAAGCTGTTGCAGAAAAAAACAATGTGGATTATGAAGATGCCGAAGCGGATGTTGGCGAATTTCTAGCAAAGCTAATTAACGGTAATATTGTAATAATTGAAAAATAGAGATCGCTTACTAGCTTACTTATGAATATTTAAGTATGCAATATATTTATCTCCGAAACATTCAAATTGTTTTAACACCGGTATAAAATCCTTACCGATATTTGTGAGGGAATATTCCACTTTAGGCGGCACTTCAGGGTATACATATCGGTTTACCATACCAAATTCCTCTAATGTTCGCAATTGCTTTGTTAATGCTGCCTGGGTCACCTCCGGTATCCTTCTTTGCAGTTCACCAAAACGAAGTGTTCCGCCACTTAAATGAAAAATTATAATTATTGCCCATTTACCGGAAAAGATTCTCTGAACAGTTGTATAAGGGCACTTACCATAAAGCTCTGGTACTTCTTGTTTCATTCTATCTCAACTCCTTTATAACGTAAAATGTTTACTTTGTCCCAAAAATATGTTAAGTATAGTAAGTATACAAAATATACTTAGGATAAAAATTAATCGTACTTGTTATATTTTTTGTATCTGCTATAATTAGTCTGTATAAATTATAACAGAAATTTATGAAAGGAGCAACATCATGAATAAAGCCGCTCAATTTTTAGCAGACTGTGGTACCTTTTATATTGCCACTGTAGAAAAAGACCAACCAAGGGTACGCCCCTTTGGCGCCGTTGTGGAATGGGATGGAAAAACCTATATCTGCACAAACAACAAAAAAGACGTATTTGCTCAAATGAAAGAAAATCCAAAAGTAGAAATATCCGCTATGAATAATACCGGTAATTGGATTCGCATTAGCGGAAAATTGGCAGCAGACCCCCGCAGGGAAGCAAAAGAAGCTATGTTAAAAGCTTATCCCAGCTTAACAAAAATGTACAGTTTAGATGACGGTATCTATGAAGTTCTTTATTTTACAGAAGGAACTGCGACTATCTATAGCTTTGGCGCAGAACCCGAAGTTTTTAATCTGTAATTCTTCTTTTAACCTGCTAGTTACCGGTACATAATATGCCGGGGCTGTTGCAAATAAAAGCTTTATTTGTCTTCCATACAGCTATCGTTTTGCGGCAGCCCTAGATTAAGTTAGAAATAGTTCCTTCCTTCTTAGCTCGTTATATTTTTAACTCACTTCTTTATTAATATGTTCCTTCAAGGGAATATCTCCCCATAGTTTCACGTATATTAACTATACAGAAGTACCTTTTATCAACACCGATTTTACAAATACATATGGAAATAAATCCTATAAAATGTTATAATCTATGTAGTTTTTCTGATTTTAGACTTTTTTCCCCTGGCTTTTGCCCGGATTCTAATTAACCAGTGTTTCATTTATGAAAGCATTCAGAAAAGGTGATGATGTATGGATTTTCCGTTAGTCAGTTTTATTATACCAATCTATAACAGCCAACAAACCATAGAAAGATGTCTTTGCAGTATTCGAAATCAGACTTATCAGAATTATGAAGTCCTTATGATTAACGATGGAAGCACCGACCATAGTCTGCATGTATTACAAAAATATCAGGCGAATGACACAAGATTTCGACTTATTAATAAGAAGAACTCCGGTGTATCCAACAGCCGGAATTTAGGAATACTAAAAGCGCAAGGAGAATATTTGCAGTTTGTTGACAGCGATGACTGGATTACAAGAGATGCCACTAAAGACTTTATAAGTGCAGCAAATGCTCCAAATTGTGATATGGTGATTTCGGATTACTACCGGATAGTTAACCGTAAAATATATATTAAAGGGCACATTCCTGAAGAAGGCTTAATACCCAGAAATACCTTTGCAGAATATATGATGCAGGCTCCTGCTAATTTTTATTATGGCGTTATGTGGAATAAATTTTATCGGACAGACATTGTAAAAGCCCATAACTTGAGATGTTCAGAGGAACTGAATTGGTGTGAAGATTTTCGATTTAATCTGGAGTACATTCAGTATACTAAAAATGTATATGTTATAAAAAAACCTATATATTATTATGTCAAAACCAAAGGAAGTCTTATATCAACCCAGGTTAACTTTAAACAGGTGATACGTACAAAACGTATCCTTTTCGATTATTATAAAGAACTGTATAAAAATATTGATTTATACGATGAAAATAAATTTAAAATTCAAATGTTTTTTTTATCGGTAGCCAGAGATCCTGGCAAAAGAAAAAAGATAATCCAGTAGTATCAGAACGATTAGAGTGTGTCTGAGAACTGTTTATAACAGGAAGAATGAGTTTCCAGACACGCCCTAATTCCTTACATAAATTTCTTAATTATTACTCCATTCGGCTATAAAACTTTCTACCTCTTCACCTATACGCTCAGAATTGGTCCAATGCAGGTAATGATGTCCTTCCAGTGCAACATATTTTCCATTTTCTAAATCATCTAAGTAGGATTCATAAAAACTTCTACTGGTTTTCCCGTCTTCTCTCACCTTTTTATTTTCCTTAACAAACATAAGTACCGGCAATTTTTTATCAAATTCCATGTCTAATGTTTTTTCAAGATTTCTTCCCATTTCATTGGTTTCAGCAACTATATTCTTATTGAAGGCCTTCCAGGCAAATATAGCTCTGGTTTGTCTTAAATTGACTTCTGTATATATCCTACCATCATTTATCGGCAAATAGCTTCCCTCATCCAATAAAAGTAATAATCTTGCTAATCCGGATGGCGCAAAATATTTCATCATTCCTGACATGTTGGGCGCAGATTCCCCAAAATAGTCACACATTCTTGGCAAGGTACAATCAATTCCTATAATAGCTTCCACTTCTTCCGGAAAAATATTGGCATAATAAGTTGCATAAATTCCGCCGACAGAATGAGGCATTAAAATATATGGTCCTTTTATTCCGGCCCCTTGCAAGGCGCTTCGCATTTCCCTGGTAATATTTTCGACACTTCGTTCTTTATCCGTTGTTTCACTAAACCCATATCCAAATCCCTCCACCACAACTACTTTATTGTGTTTAGAGAGCCTTTCGATTAAAGGTTCAAAATCAAAGACCGGCGCCGCTGTACCTAACCCGCTTATCAAAATAATTGTATGGGGCCCTTGACCCTTTTGATATACATGCATTTTTCTATCATCCACCTCTACTAAAGTTCCGGGCGGCTTGTAAGTATTTCTCTCATACATCTTAAATGCATAATTTATGCCCATCCATATAAAAACAAGTCCTCCTATTGTTAATAGGGTATTTCTTATAAATCGTAAGAAACCATTGGATTCCTTTTCCATGATAATTCCTTTCTTTCCTATGTAATATGCGTTTATAAATAAAAGTATCTTTTACATATATAATAAAGAAATCAGAAAATAGAATCCATAACCTTTACTTACATTTAAAAAGCTTACCTTACAATTTTGTAATATTAGCGGTTTGCACTTCAATTCCTGCCTGTCTCCTGGCTTCATCCAGTATGGCCATTACCTGCAACGAGTGCTTCAGCTGTTTACAGTTTTTTTCATAGTCCTTCTTCTGATACATATCCGTAAAGGCTTTTAACTCGTCGTATAAACGCTCCCTGCTGTTATGCAGATTATATTTAGTTTCTCCACCGGAATTACTGCCATGAATAAAGTCAGAAAAGGTATTTGCAGGAGAATTACTATGAATATACCCTTTATCGCCTTGGATATTAATACACAAAGGAGCTTTACAGTCTTTTGCACCAATTGCTGCACATTGAAAGGAGGGATACATAAGCAACAATATTCCGGAAGTATCAACGCCTTTCTCAAGATTTGCAAAATATTGCACCTTTACGGGTTCGCCAAACAGCCCAAGAATAAAATGAATATTATAAACATTAATATCCATCAAAGCGCCTCCAGACATCTTGGGGTTAAACACCGGCAGTATCTCACCAGCTTTAAAGGCATCGTATCTTCTGGAATACTGAGAATAATTCATCTCTACTATTTTAATGTCTCCAAGCTCCGGTAATAAGTCCTTTACTTTTTCATAATTTGGAAAATACTGATTGGAAATTGCTTCAAATAGATATAACTGATTATCCTTAGCAAGCTTTGTAAGTTCAACGGCTTCTTCATAGCAGGATGCAAAAGGCTTTTCCATGATAACATGCTTCTTATTTTGTAAAGCCAGCTTCGCAAATTCATAGTGCAGATGATTTGGAACTGCAACATATATCACTTCAACCTCGGCATCATTTAGCATAAACTGGTAGTTCGTATATATCCTTTCAATTTGATATCTAGTGGCTAATTGGTTTAATTTATCTTTACTTCTTTCAGTTCCGCAGATTGCTACTATCTCCATCTCAGGTATATAGCCTGCTGCATTCAAAAAATCAGGAACAATACCTCCTGCTCCAGCAATACCTACTCTCATTTTTTAGCTTCCTTTCTATATTTATTACTTATATTTCAACCTTCCTATTATGTATAACACCGTACTGTATATAGTTTTACTTTTTCACATTTAACGCAGTCTGGCAACATTCTTACCATAGATATGTTTTGTTCAATACTACAATTCTATGCAATCGAAATAGAATACGATAGTCAATTACAGTCTAATTATATAATATTGTATACCCATGTGCAATTTCCTAACTGACAAATTTGTATAAAGCCTGTTGAAATACTTTTTTACACAAATATCCGACTTGTCTTTTACATACAGAAAACTGCTGTATTCTTCTTATCACTTAGGAAGTAATTCAAATAAATACATTACTTTCTGAGTATAAAAAAGAGATACAGCAGCTTGTTCCATACACCAAAATACTGATGCTAATTATTTTTGCAGATATACCTGCCTCTATGGCTCAATACCATATGCTAACGCCCCGGACAAATAGGCGGTTACTTTATTCCAGCCCTCATAGGTTGTCCCAGAGGACTTATAGGAGTAGTCATTTGTCAAATCAAAATTGGTCCAGTCACTCTTAGAAAAGCGGGTATGTACTTCGATACTTTCTCCTGGTGCAAGGCTTCCTGCTCCCGAGGTAAATCCAATCTGAAGATACGTATCTGCCTTTTGCTTTGCCGCGTTCAAAGCAACGAAACTTCCAGTCACATTCTGATTACCTATGTGGGACCAATCACAAAAGAAAGCCTGTCCTTGGGAATCATCCTTAGTAAAATAATACCGAAGGGTTACCTCAGACAATGCGATGGAGGAATTCCCATTATTAGTTAATTTGTATTTACCTACAATAGAACTGGCAGAAGCTAAAGTCGAACCAATGAATTTTACATCTAAACTGCTTGTTGTAGGTGTCGGTGTTACTGTCGGTGTAGCGGTAGGTGTGATTGTGGGTATAACTGTAGGTGTTGGAGAGGTAGTGGGAAAAGGTGTCACTGTGGGGGTAGTACTTGTAGGACCATACACCTCCATAATGGCATTAATTATTGCAGGCTGGGTTATTGACATATTATTTCTATTAAATAATCCAAAACCATAATTACCATTGTAACCATTATCCCATATTACCGGAACAATACCATACTGCTTACTTACCTGACTAAATCTTTTTGCAAAATATGCTCTGTAAGAAGTATTCGCTGCATCTCCCTGGCTTTTATCTACCGAACCATATTCACCGATAACAACCGGATATCCTTTGGAAACGAAGGTATTATACATTGACTGTAACTCTGAAACCAAGAAGTCTTCCCCTCCCCAGGAAGCCGCTTTACTTGGGTTCGCGTTATTTCCCCATTGTGTAGCATTATAATTTTGGTCACCGCAGAATTCCCAAGGCGAATAATAGTGAGCAGAAATCATAATTCGTTTTCCTGAAGCAGTAGACTTACTATCCGTAGGTATCGTAAAACCATAATTACCAACCATTGTATAAATAGTAGTATTCCAGCCGGGTATTAATAACCATCTCTTTGCATTATTACCACCCGTTGAACGTACTGTGTCAACAAATATCTGATTATAAGCATTGATATTTTTATAATATGCTTTTACTAAATTATCATCGTAGTTGGCATCGGCACCAACTTCATTCATAGATTCGAAGATTAGATGCTCATCATAATCAGCAAAGGTAGTAGCAATCTGCTTCCAAATTTTTTCAAATTTTGCTTTTATTATCGCCTGATCTGAATTTCCAGGTAGAATCCAGCCTCCGGTTATTGTATGAAATCCATCGCCGTGGGTGTTAATAATAACATACAGTCCGCTGTTAATAGCATAATCTACTACTTGCTTTACCCTGTTTAACCAAGCCTGATTAATGGTATAATTGGGCGCACTGCCTATGTGATTAAGATACGATACTGGAATACGTATTGATTTAAAACCAGCGTCTGCAATTGCCTGTACCATACTCTGTGTAATAACTGGATTTCCCCAGGCGGTTTCACTGGGATTACCGTCAATGGTTGCCTCCAGAGCATTACCAAGATTCCAGCCGGCACCCATAGCTTCTACAATCTGCTTCTGATTTAAATCCTCAAAACTTGCAGCATCCACCACCGGAACCTGCAAAGCTCTGGTCAGTCCATTTGACCCCAATACAACTGCCACAGCCAACAAAATCATGAAAAGTCTTTTTTTCATTTCGCTTCATCCTCCTTGCGTTTTATAATATACCTTCCTTAAAAATCCAAACCTATTCTAATTAACCTACCCTCCTTTTCTAAGAAAATACTTCCCCTGTTACTACTATTATTACGTCGCTCATGAATGTATTTTAAACATACCATACTTTGTTAATATTGTCAATTTTTGTAATTATAGTCCTGTCTTACCCAGCACAATGACGACAAAAATAAAAGAATCCCAAAACCTCTTTGTAAGGTTTTGAGACATATAGGCATCTTATTTTTCACCAACTATGCAAATAGCATTATTTTCCTGCAGCAATCGTATATTTTAAAAACCACTGGGTAAACGGCTTTGATTAATTAATGTCTGTAAGAATCCCATCCCATCTCCTTCTTATATTAATTGTTTTTATTACTTAACCCATAGTAACATTATAAAGTAACGTTTATTTATTGTTAAGAAACATCTTAATTAAGTTATATAAAAAAGTAATAAACATTTTAGATGCATGGTCTGGCATATATTCTATCTATGATTTACTTATATTACTCTGTGTTTAGTAAAATATCGTCCTATGAATAAAAAGTCCCGCCCCTTGTCAACAAGATGACTAGAAAGGACAGGACTATAACGATAGCTAAAGGTAAAAGAGAAGCAATCCAACTACCCATAGGCTCAAATTCATATAAAAAGGGGCTGTAAAATAAGTCCTTAATTAAGAATCGCCAGTTCCGACAGATGCCGGTTCTGGTGATTCTTCTTTTTTTTATTTATTTTTTATGATTATGATTGATTTTTCCATAAAAAAGCGTGCACTTAATAAAGCTGTGAGTATAGTTCTTGGATTTTAAGCAGCCAACTTGTTTCTCTGTTTTTTATTATGATATTTATAAAGATTAAAACCACAAGAAATCAGTGTGAGTTCAAGAATTGCGTTTTTCTCACCTCTTCGAAATAATCTTTTGTAGGATTTATTCCATTTTAAAATACCAAAGGTTCCTTCCGCTTGAATACTACGATTCATTCTCAACAGTGCGCCATGTATTGATTCAAGATTTGTCATTACCTCTTGATGTATTGATGTTAATTCCTGATTCATTCGAATAGTTCTATTTTTGCTTGCCTTAGGACAACAATCGTTTTTAAACTGGCAGCCTTCACATGATTTGCATTCATAGATTTCTTCGGTTCTGCTGTATTTGTTTTTATAGACATGTTGTTTGCTTTTAAAGTGAAAAGTCTTTCCATTTGGGCATATTAAATTTCCATTCTCGTCTCTTTTAAAGTTGACTGCGCGATATGGATTTTCATGATACTTCTTATCGGATGTTTCTTTTTTGAACATGGTAAATTTCATATATTTTTCCATCCCATGCTCTTCACAGTAAAGATAGTTATTATAGGAACCATAGCCTGCATCTGCAACTGGATACTTTGGATAATGACCATAGATTTCATTGAATTTTTCCATCAAAGGAACAAAGCATTCCATATCTGATGCATATGGTTTTACATCAACTACCGCTATATATTCATCACAGACAGCGGTCTGTAGATTGTACGCTGGGAGAAGCTGATCATTCCCCATATAATCCCGTTTTATGCGCATAAAAGTGGCATCGTGATCGGTTTTGGAATAACTGTTTCTTTCATCGCCACAAACTTCTATATGATGTGCATATGTCTTTAATCGTTCTAGATACCCCTCTAATTCCTGATATTGTTTTTGCGGAAGGCTTTTTCTATGACCACAACCAGATACAAACGTGGATTCCACCAGATTTGTTGCATTCTTGTACATTTCCAAGAGTTCAGATACATATTCGACAGCATACTCATCTCTCTTATCAAGTTTTACACCGAAATATCCTAATACTTCCTGGTTCATTGCATCAATTAGCGTGGATATCTTTTCATAAACCTTTCCTCGGTTTTTTGTACAAGACTTTTTCCATACCCAGGTATATCGGTTGGCATTCGCTTCCATTTTTGTTCCATCTATGTAAGTATGCTCCAGGTCCACATGCTCCTTTTCAAAAATGTAACTGTTTAAGTCAATAAAAATCTGTTCTATGGAATCTGTTAGTTCATTGCGTATAAGATTGCCAAAGGTCGCAAAAGAAGGAGCCTTCATCTCATCAAGAAGATACAGGTATCGTATATCATTCCTACAGAGTTTTTCTATTTCACGCAGAGAACTAATTCCGTGCTCCATGAAGGCAAAGAGTATCACTTTAAGGAGTTTCTGTTCATCACATCTTGGACGACCTGTTCTGTAGCCTTTCTCTACAAAATATTTTGATAGGTCGATGTGATCCATCACCTCACAGAACGTGTATACTGGATCAGATATATTAATTAATTTTTCGATTTCCAATGGTAATTTCAGCTGACGTACTGTATAATTATCATTGGTGTTTTTATTTATTTGCATAATTAATTATACCAAAAAATCGCTGAAGTCTCATGACCTCAGCGATTTTTCTTTTAGGGGAGTTTTTTTACAGCCCCAACTTTGGCTACATTCAAATTCTATAAAAATCATAAAATTTGCAGTAAGCCTTACTTATGTCATTAGGTCAAAATAGATGCACCCTTTATCATATAATTATTGTTGCACAATAAAGATATGTATAATCGTCGGCATTCTTTTAATTCCAATCAGGCGATTTTTTCAGAAGAAATAAACTCTTCTAACTGCTCCATATAAAACTGAGGTATACTGAAATATTTAAAAGGATCTAATTGAAAAATATAATCATTTTCCACATGGTTTGTTTCATTAATATATTTGCATGCAGCAGGATATTTCTTACGCAGTTTTGAAAGCAATCCATCATATCTTTCAAATAACAATCTTATAGAAATTATTTTACCGTATGTATCAGTTGATTTAATAATCTCTATTAGTTTATCAATTGTTAATTCATGGAGAATATCACTATAAGATAAATCTCCAAAATAAGTTTTCATTTCTTCACACCCAGCGCTTAATATATTTGGATCTAACGCTTCTCCTGTATTAGATAAAGCAATATCTCTGCCATGAATAAAATTTGATAATACTTCATAAAGCGGAGTTTCCGAAAAATTCGGTTTTATAATTTCAAGATGTTTTCTAAGGTTTACAACACGCACAGCCATTTTCTTACTATTGTCTTGCGCTATTTTCTTTGTAAGTTCGACCGTATTAAGTAAATCGGTACTTTGAATATCATATTCTTTTATTAACCCATTCTCGTTTTGTAGCCACTGTGCTTTTACAGGCGTTGTTAATCCGAATCTATTAAAAAACCCACCATAAACATAATCTATTATTGGTTGCAAATCGTGAGTAAGCATAATAACAGTTTTATCTCTAAAGCTGGCTCTCTGATTATCAAACAATCTTCTAACCACTGCAAATTTCTTATCCTTATCAAAAGATGTTATTGGATCATCCAACACGATTAAGTCGGCATCATCGCTTATTGCTTCAAACATAAACATTACTAAAGAGAATGCATTTTTTTCACCCCAACTCAAATGCTTTTCAGGTTCTGGAATGCGATTCTCATCTTTAGCTTCTACAGGAATTAAATATGAAACAGCTTGATTTTCCCCATTAGTTTTTATTATAAATTTATATGGAAATCCTGCCAGAGATAAAAAGTGATTTATGTCATCTTTCCTATCCTGAATAAGTTTTCCTATTTTCTGTTCATGTTGTACAAATAAGCCTTTTAATTTCCCTGTATTCTCTTTTAATGCAAGAACTTTTTCTTTAATTTCCATGATCATTTTTGATACAAATTCTGTAGAATAAAACTTTAGCAGTTGTCGTTCATCAATAATCATATCCTCTAAGTTTGCCTCTATATTAGACAATTGATCATGAGTTACATTAAGTGGACGAAAATTACGTATTTTCTCTATCTTTTTATTTAGATAATCTGTCTCGATAGCTAATTGCTGTAACTCAGCGAAAAGTGAATCTTCTTTACTGCTATTACCAATATAGCTTTCCATTGCTTCAACTGAATCATTTGTTATATATCCCAACTTTACAGCTTCTTGTATATATTCCAAAACAGCATTAGCCGTCGAGAGAGCAGAGTTTTTAAAAACCTTTGAAATAGTTTTATTCTGATTTTCAATTTTTTTCATTTCTAACCCATGAGTACAAAACGGACAAGACTCTCCATTCATTTGCTTTATCCCATCATTTCTCCACTTTGCCCATTTAGAAACACTAATTAAATCTCTATTATGATAAAAAGGTCTGTAGGCTTCTAACTCTTCATAATTGTCAAAGCCGCCTCCATTTCCTTTAATAAACTCACCTACGCCTCCCTTTTTTGATATCGCACCATCACTGTATTTAACTGCGTCAAAATATTTTGGTAAAAATTCTTGCAATTTTCTAATAGATTCTGATTGTTGAAAGATGCCTTGCAAATCTGATAACAAATTTGCTATAGCAAGTGTTAATTTATCACATTCATCTGACCTCAAAAAGACCTGAAATGAATTTTCCAAAAAGCTTTCTTCTTTAAAAAGATATGAATTAACATAAGTTTCATCAAATACTCTAACGGTAGAAAAAGTCATGCCATCAATTTCAGGCGGTAATTCTGGATCATCAGGATTAATTTTGTATGGACAAAGGAGCTTTAAGCCTTCAATATCATTTTTTGCTTTGAGATAGATAGCTCGACTAATAGTGGACTTACCTGTGCCATTGCAGCCATATTTAATATTAAGAGTATTACTTTGGATAGTAATATTAGCTTCTTTAATGCAATTGCAGTTCACCAATTTAATATTTTTTGTTCCGTCACACATATTGCCTACACTCCTTCTGCGAATTTTTTTGATTTATATTCTATTAAAGCCTATTTTTCGAAACAAATATTGTATACATTATATATCGCAGCCGAGAATAAAACAATTAGATTTGTGTAAATTATGGAAATATCCACAGTATTATGCTGTAACTCATTGAAAAATAGCAGAAATTCTGCTCAAAGTAGAAAAACCGCCAGCTTCGTGGCGGCCTTTCTCTATTCACTTGGCAGCTCCTGTTCTATTTCTGTATTACCCTTAAAGGTAATCCTGATTCGATCGGTAGATAAAACCACCACCTTGTCGATCACGGCCTTGGTCACATCTTCCCGGTATTCTTTCAGTCTGAGATCGGTATGTTCCATCATATAAAGCAGTTCATGGATTCGGGCTTGTGTGTTTTGGGCGAGCATGGTCTGCTCTTGGTGTTCACCAAGCTGCCCCTGCAACTCCTTTATCTCTGCAGCAATTTCCTCAAACTTGGCATCGAAATAATCCGCACCAGCGCTGGACTTGGAGCTGAGTTCCACCAAATCCATCATCACACTCTGCAGCTCTGCAATGCGGTTCTGGATAGCCGATTCATTGAAGCTGTCATCATCCTGCGTACCGATGGCAAGCTGCAAGCCTGCCTTGAGGGTTTCAATAACATCAACCTTATCCTCATCCAGCCGGTTCAGGGCAGTGACAATGGCTTGGTGCAACCGGCTTTCCTCAATGGTAGGGGATTCCTTGCAGTATGTCGTGCCGTATTCCAAGCGGTTGATACAGCGCCAGACCACCTTTTTCTTGCCGTTCCTCGCCCAAGTGACCCGGCGATACTGCGTACCGCAGTCACCACAGCACAGAAGTTCCGTTAAAGCATATTTGCTGCTGTATTTTCCTTTTTCAGTTTTCACCGCTTTCTTGGCGACCTTGCGTTTCCCGGCTCTTCGGGTGATTTCCTCCTGCACAAGGTTGAATAAATCCTTTGAAATAATCGGCTCATGATTTCCGGTGACATAATACTGTGGGATTTCACCGTTGTTTTTTCGGGTTTCCTTGGTTAAGCAATCCACCACATAGGTTTTCTGCAGCAGGGCATCTCCGATGTAGCGCTCGTTGCGGAGCATATACTGCAGTGCGCCAATTGACCATTCCTGCTTGCCGGTGGGCGAAAAAATTTTATCTGCCTCCAGCGATTCCTTTATTTTTCGGACGCTGGCACCGGAATAATAGCTCCTGAAAATCCGCTTGACAATTTCCGCTTCCTCCGGCACAACCTTAGGCTGACCGTCCTCACCTTTTTCGTAACCCAGCAGGCGGGAGTATTGAAAGGGAACCTTTCCGCTTTTAAAGCTCTGGCGCTTGCCCCATGTCACGTTGCGGCTGATGGATTCGCTCTCAGCCTGCGCAAACCCGCTGAGGAAGCACAGTGCCATTTCGCTGGCCATCTCCATCGTGTTGATGCCCTCTTTTTCAAAGATGATGGGGATGCCTTTTGCCTTGAGCTTTCGGATATACCCGATGGCATCCAGTGTGTTTCTGGAAAACCGGGAGACGGATTTGGTCAGCACCATGTCTATTTTGCCTTTTTCACACAGCGCCATGAGCTTGAGAAACTCGGTACGCTTTTTGGCGCTGGTTCCGGTGATGCCCTCGTCGGCAAAAATACCGGCCATCTCCCAATCCTTGTTTTTGCTGATTTTATCGGTATAATAAGCAATCTGCGCAGCGTAGCTGGATTGCTGTTCTTCCTGTTCGGTGCTGACCCGGCAGTAAGCCGCCACACGCAGCTTTCTCTTTCTGGCATTGGGCTTGGTTAAAAGAACATTGGCAGGGATCACATCGACCCTTTTCTGTACAGGTGTTATGGTTTGTGTTTGCATGGCGGTTACTCCTTTCCAATCAGCTTTCCGTTTATCATACGCAGCCACAGGCTGCCGTCCACATCAATGACCACCTGCTTGACGGTATCCTCAAATAATCGGATTGAAAAAGCCTCCAGCGGCGGCTGTCCCTCAAATATCGCCAGCAATTGACGAGTTAAGTATTCCGGTTCCGTATCGGCACAGGCCTCATATTTTGCGGCGGCGCAGCCGAATATGAGCAGCTTGATATAGTCGCTGTCCACCTCGCTTTTTTCCAGCTCCCGGTTAATTTGATTCTCCGTCCGGGCAACATCAAGGGAATAGTTCTCTCGATGCAGTAAAGGAAGCTCCAGCAGGCTCGGTTCACGGATAATTGTGTTCAGGATTGCCGTTACGCTCTCCAGCAGGACTTGGTCTGTGATTCTCTTGGGTGTACTGCGCCCCTCTGCGGAGCAGCACCACGCTTCATAATTCTTGCTTCTGCCATCCCTTTTGTATTTGGCTCCACAAGCCCCACAAATCGCCTTACTGCGGATGCTGTCCAGTTCCTCGGATAAAGGCTCCCCTTGACTTTTCTGCTCGATTTGGGCGGCTACAGTCTCGAACGTATCGGCAGAGAGTATCGGTGGGAAGTCATCACCGCCGCAGTAGCGAGGATTTTCCAGCATCCGCTTGACCATATGCTTGTTCCAGTCGGTGCGGTTCTCCATATAGGGAATGCCTCGGACGGTGAGGGTTTCGGCAATCCGGCGATAAGACGTTCCGGCTTGGTAATCCTCGAAAACCTGACGAACCACGGCAGCTTCCGCTTCATGGATGCACAGCACACCGTTTTGGATATGGTAGCCGAAAGGAAGGTATCGGTTTTTCTTCATCGTCCGAACACCTCCTTTGGCAGCTGCTCGGTAAAGGCAAAGCCACCGATCAGGCAGAATTGTAGCTTATCCTGCTCGGTGACAACGATCTGAGTGATGATGCTGTGGAACAGGGTTTCATCAAAACCGGTCAGGTACGGCTCTCCCTGCTCCATCAGGTCAATCAGCAGCCTGCAGTCAGATATCATCTCATCATCCGCATCGCTTTCCAGCAGCCTGCGGCGGTTGCGCTTCAGGAGGTCAAGCTGTTGGTTGATTTCATTGTTTTTCTGCATAAAAATAGCAGAGTCCATGTAACCTTTCGTCCTGAGACGATTCAGTACCAGACTCTGCTTGGTGAGATCCTCTATTTCCTTATTGATGCTTCCGACCTTTACATCGCTCATGCTGATTTTGGATTTGAGATCCATCAGCTCCGTTAAAACAGAGGAGAGAATATATCGGCTGTTCTGTTTCAGCTTGTTAACCATTCTGATAAAGGCCTGTATAATGGCATCCTCCCGGATTTGGCGGATTTCGCACAGCTCCTTGCTGCGGAAGTGCTTATGGCACATCCAATAGGTTTTTCCGTTGGTCACCCTGCGTGAGAAGCTCGTACCGCATTTTCCGCATTTGATTTTCTGTGAGAAAGCATACTGCCTGCCACGCCCCTTGCTTGGGCAGAGGGTGTTACGGGCTTTCATCAGTTGCTGCGCTCGCTCAAACTCCGACCGGCTGATGAGCGGCTCATGGGAGCCGGTGATGTAATAGCGGTCACGCTCGCCCTTGTTGCGCTTGGTTTGAAAGGGCATAGTGTCTGTTGTGTAGGATTTCTGCAGCAGGGCATCGCCGATGTAACGCTCACTTTTGAGGATATAGCTGACGGCAGTATAAAGCCAGCTGACTTCGCCGTTCTTGCAGGGGATGCCATCAGCGTTCAGCTCGGTTGCGATCTGATCCATGCTCTTGCCGGAGAGGTAGCTCCCGAATATCCTGCGTACAACCGGTGCTTCCTTGGGATTGGGAACCAGTGTGTTGTCTACAAGGTCATATCCATAGGGGGCGCAGCAGCAAGTGAAGCTGCCGTTTTGCATTCTCCGGGCGTAGCTCCAGCGCATATTGTTGGAGATGGAGGTGGATTCCTCCTGAGCAATGGAGCTGAAAGCTCCGATCATCATCTCATCGTGCATATCCGCTGTTTTGAGGCCATCTTCCTCAAATTCCACCTCGATGCCGAGGGCTTTCAGCTCCCGGACGGTGGAGAGGCAGTCATGAATGTTTCTCGCAAACCGGGAAACAGACTTTACAAGGATGCGGTCGATTTTGCCTTTCCTGCAATCGGAAAGCATCCGCTGGAATTCCTCCCGCTTGTCCGACCGGGTTCCGGTGATGCCCTCATCGGCGTAAATGTCTACCAGCTCCCATTCGTCATTTTCGGCAATCAGGGAAGTGTAATGCTCCATTTGCACAGAAAAGGAATTCAGCTGATCTGCCGAATCGCTGCTGACTCTGGCGTAGGCGCAGACACGCAGCTTGGGCGGTGCATAGCGGTAAACGGCGTTTACCGGTTCAATAACCTGTACCTGCGGCATGGCGGCACCTCCTTTGGTTTTCGTGTTTTCATCTGTGACGGCTCCTTTCGTGTGAGTTCAATACCTTTTAGGTATTAGCACACACGATACCACATAGATGCAGACATAGCTATCACTATTTCCACTAAATAATCCGGAGTCTCGGCTTGTATTTTTCGACCACAAATCCATCTGCAATCTGAAATTCCTTAAGGCTGATTTTACCCTGCTCCAGAAGATAGGTAAGGAAATTGTGCGCCATTAAATAACGGACTTCGTTTACCGGAGAAGTGTTTATCATAGCAAGCCCTCCTGACCCAATTGGAACGGCGGAATTGCAAAATCAGATGGCTTGATTTTTCCCTCCATTGGGGAATAAATGTTGATCCCACAGTCGCTGATTGTTTGAATAAAGTTGACGGTCTTTGCCATATCCCGACCGATCCGGCTTACCGAATCCACCAACAGGATTTGAAAGCTCTTAGCCTTTGCCGCTTCCAGAACAGCCTGCAGGCCGGGGCGGTCGAAGTTTAGGCCGCTGCCCAAATCCTGCGAGGAACCGACAACGGCAAAGCCTATCTGTGCGGCATAGGTTTCCAGTCTTTCATATTGCCCTTTCAAAGCGCCGTGGGTATCCTCCGGCGCATCGATACGGCAGTAAATCCATGCGGATTTCTTGTCCATAAAAATTTCCTCCTTTCACAAGTCACAAGCTCAGGCTCATTTGAGGTTCCTGCAACGGGGCATCCAGACCGAAGCTCACGGCCAAGGCTTCATTGACCTGCTGCATCTGTGAATCATTCAAATGGCCTATGTACTCATGCAGACGGGAACGGTCAATGGTTCGTACCTGCTCTAAAAGCACAAGAGAATTCTGCCGCAGGCCATACTGCTGGCTGCACAGCCGGATGTGGGTAGGCAGATGACCTTTTTCAGTGCGGCTGGTGATGGCGGCCACAATAACGGTGGGGCTGTAACGGTTTCCAATGTCGTTTTGGATAATTAGCACCGGCCTGATGCCTCCCTGCTCACAGCCCACAACCGGCGTTAAATCGGCGTAGAACATATCGCCTTTATAAATACGCATTTCGCATTCCTCCTTTTTATGAAATCAGTGTTATACCACAAGGATAAGGACAGCCGCCAAATTTGAATGGGTTTACCCGCAGGGCGGCTGTCCTCATAGTTTCTGATATAACAAAACTCTTGTTCTTCGTTTTCTGCTGCTTCTATTCGACACCACTTCCCGAAGCAGAACACCACAGGCAGAGTGCCTGCGGTTAAGGATGATTCCGTCCTTTGGGCAGTCAGCTTAAACCAGCCTCGGTTATTGGCTGTCATGGGACTCTCACCCCCGCCGGGTTCTCCGGCGGCTGCACCCATTGCGATGTCTGTGGCTGTGCAGAAGTATCATTGTAGGCTGTTCAGGTCATGGCGGGGCAATCCACCACGGATTGCTTTTCGGACGGACATTTCTCGCTCGGCACCTTTGATGCTATCGTATTGACGGATAGCTCTGCCTATCCGCAGATGGTCTTGGCGTGTCCTCCGGAGCCGCTTTCCCCTCATCGGAGCTGAACAGCTAACGTATTTAAGCTGCTGGATATGACCGAATGGCTCGGTGTTTTTCAAGGAACACGGGAGAGCTAGAAAATCCCCCTCACTTCTATAAAGGAAAAAGTGAGGGGGGTGTACGGATTAATTATTAATTCTCAAGAAGTTTTTTCAGTTTTCTGAGAATACGATGTTTACGGTCGTGGAGTGTCATGGTAGCTATTCCAAGCTCCCCAGCCAACATTCGCTCGCTTTTATCATTGAAAAATAGTTCATCAATGAGAGAACGTTCGTCCTCCGATAAGGATTGGAGCGCACTCCACAGAGCTTCCAGCTGCTCCTGATGAATGAGTCTGTCCACGATATCCGGCTGAACACGGACGATGAGGTAATCAATATTGACACCGTCCTCACGAAACCGCTCCAGCGATAGCTCGTTCTGGCGGATCATCTTATTCTGATAGCGCTCTGCTTCCCGCTCTTTATGGTAGGAATGGTAGACAGCCTCGCTGACCTCTACACGCTGCCGTTTTACAATAATGGTATATTTTTTATTCTCTGACATATGCTTGTCCTCCAAATTTTCAAAATGTGATTGAAAACGAAGGACAAGAGGTGGTGACCGACACCGGGGAATAATTTTGTGCAGTAAAAAAAGAGCGTACCGATAGACATGGCTGTCCGTTGGTACGCTCTTATATGTTATTTCATGTTTCACCTGCTCTGGCGGTTCGTGTTGGTGGGCATAGTTATCCGCTGATGGACATAGGCTTTTTTTAACAAGTTACCTATGTAAATAGCGGTTATGCAGATTGCTTAATGTCGCTGCAGCAAATGCGCAGCGGTGTAATCTGTAAAGACCAACACATATAAAATCCCTCCAAACTTTAACGGGTTTGGAGGCATGCTTTAGATATTCAGGCATGAAGAATGACCCGCCAAAGCGCCGTTTTTTTCTTTGGCGGGTATGGGATTTTATTTGATTTTAACCACAAACGACACTGTGAACATAGCAGAATAAGCTATTCAACTGTTTCTATTGATTCCACGATATTCATTTTAGCAATCTTCTTTAATGGGAGATAAGTTGCTATTAAACAGGCCAGAATTGAAATGCCTGCCGCTTCTGCAATGGAAAGAAACGGGATAGACACAAGCTGTAATGTATCCGTACCAGCAGAGCCTACAAAAATCGTACAAATATATCCTGCAACAGCTCCGATTAAGGAAGCTATGATTCCGTAATATGCTCCCTCCCAAAGAAAAGTTTTATAAAGGCTTCTTGCACTCATGCCAATAGCTCGTTGAACTCCGATTTCTGTTACACGTGTATGGATGTTTGTATACACCGTGTTAATGATATTTAGAATACCAATTAATCCAACAAATAAAATCAATCCCCACGCCAGCAATCTGATTTGTTCATAACTTTCCTTAAGCTGTTGATCTGTATTTGCATAAGAAAGCCATGTCCCGCCGTTTTTACTGCAAAGCGCTTGTACTGCCTGTTCTACAAAAGAACGATCTGCGTCCTGTGTAAGTGTTGGATAAAGCTCTGTGTAACCAGTTCTTTGTGTAATCTTATCGTAAACAGTATCAGATACTACAACCTGAATGCCATTGATAAACCCCTCATTTTCAAGGGTAATAGGAGCATCCAACAATCCAAGCACCCTTAAAGAAGTGTCATTTACGACAACAGTATCGCCTACCGACAGGACAGTATTCTTTGCTTCTGTCCCACCAGAGAAAATGGAGATAGGATTTTGAATGAAACATGCTGTACCATCCGTTAATGCTTGCAAATCTGATTCAGAAAGTGTAGGAACTAAACCTTTCAATCTTACGTCATCAATGCCGATCATCTGCATCGTTTCGCCCGGCTGTGGCGTGATAGAGGTTTCTATGTCATTCAATTCTCCATTTTCATCCTGCTGATACAGGCTGTATTTTAAAGTGGATACAGCCTGTATACCCGAAACATTTTTTAATTCTGCCAGTTCTTCTGGAGAGAATCCAATGGTTTGGCTGGTCATGGAATAATCCCCAAGGTGCATTTTCTGAACATCTTCTGAAACATCCAATAGTCCTGAAAAACTCTGCAGTGCTACGAATACTGTAATGCTCATAATCAGAGACAGAATGGTAACTGCTGTTCTACCTCGGTTTCGCTTCATATTCATTCGCGCATAAAAAGCTTCGAAATTGCGAATATGTTTTGTTTTTCTGTTTCGCCGTTTGACGGTGGTTGTTTGCCCCAACATTGCAGTTGTTGGTGATACTTTTGCTGCATATCCGGCAGCAGGCATTGCAGAAACGAGTGCAAATATAATTGTGATTCCTACGCTGACTAACAGCGGGAGGATTTTGCTTCCTGCATTTTGAGCAATCATGGCTGCAAGTTCTGCTTCAGAGCTTACTAAAAATATTTCAGGATTGAAAAAGCCACTTACAGCTGTCGTCACACCCTGAGCGGATAGTAGTCCGAGCAAAATTCCGATCGGAATACCAATGCCGCATAAAATGGCAAGCTGCAAGGAAACGAGAAGATACAGCTTTCCTTTCTCAGCACCAATTGCCCTTAAGACACCATACTCTTTGACTCGTTTTATCACTGCAATTTTTAGAATATTGTAGACCACCAGCCCTGCTGCAAGCAGAACCAGAGCACCAATTAGAACCCCCGCCAAAGTCATATAAGAAAATCCTGATCCAGTTTCAGCTGTTGCTCCTGATTCATACTCAATTCCAACCGCAGAAAGCATCGTGTCGTTATATTGAATGCAGTATTCCGGTATGTCATATTGAGAAGCCAAATCATTTATTGTACTTTGAAACGATTTTTTCTGGGCGGTACGGATATCAACAGAGTACAACATATACTTATCGGGCAACACTTTTTCTGCTGTACCTGTACCGACAATGCCCATGACAGTGCCGCTTACGTATCCAACATAATTTGATTTTAGTATTCCTGTCAGAATGAAATTGTGGGTATACTCATAGCCAGCTTCGATATCTCGCAAGAGAGAAATACTAAGATTAAGGGAGATGGTATCGCCAATTTCACCTTGAAAATCAAGCATGTCCAGCACATTTTGGGGTAAGGCAATTTCTTCTGCTTTTTCAGGAAGTTTTCCGCTCTCAAGCTGTGAATCCGATGGATAAGCAGAAAGGGCGTTTCCTATATATTCTCTAAGCAAAACAGATATTTTGCTGTTTTTTATATCTGCCCTTCCAATGGAAATATAACTACCTGTATAAGAAAGTCTTGAATCTGCTAATAATTTACTTGCTTGTTCTTCGGTCATTTGGTGCAAGGTTGCATATCGGTTTCCATTCAAATTGATTGCTTGGCTTTGCTGCATAGCACTCAAAATACCGATTGATTGCCCGATTACAGTTGTCATCATGGTGGAAAGAACTATTGCAATTAAAATGAGGACAGAGGTGACCTTTTGCGCCCATAGTTCTTTCCATGCAAGGGTATGGTAGGATTTCATTTTGCCGTCACCTCCGAAAGTACACCATCCACAATGACAAACTGCCTGTCTGCCATTGTAGCTATACGGTTATCGTGGGTAATAATAACAAGTGTCTTTCCCATTTTGTGCTGTATGTTTTTGAGCATTTCCATTACTTCGCTGCCGCTTTTACTGTCAAGATTTCCGGTTGGTTCATCGGCAAAAATAATATCTGGCTCAGCAATCAGAGCACGGGCAATAGCCACACGTTGTTGCTGACCACCTGACAACTCATGTGGTAAATGGGTTAACCGATCACTGATACCAAGTAAATCCGTAAGCCGTTTTAGATATGTTTCATTAGGCTGTTTCTTGTCAAGCAGCAGCGGCATGATAATATTTTCTTTTGCTGTCAAAACAGGAAGCAGATTAAATTGCTGAAAGATAAAACCAATTTTTTGTCTGCGAAAAACTGACAGCTCCTTATCACTGAAGCTGTAAATTTCTTTTCCGTCGTAGAAAAGGTTGCCGGATGTGGGTTTATCCAGTCCCGAGAGAATATGCAGCAATGTGCTTTTTCCGCTGCCCGATGGCCCCATAATCGACATAAAATCACTGGATGCAATTGCTAAGTTCACCTTGTTTAAAGCAACAACTTTGTTTTCGTCGCTGCCATAAATCTTTGAAATTTCTTTGGCTTCAATTATCATAAAAAAACACTCTCCTTATTTTTGTTATAAGAAGAGTGTAAAATATAAATCTCAAAAATCTCTCAAGATTGTAAAATCAAAAACCGAGCAGTCACTTTTGCACCGTTTGGTGTATTTTCTATTTTAAGATTTCCTCCATGCTTTTTGCAAAGTAGAGAGCATACATAAAGACCCATTCCGAAATGCTCCTGCTCGTCCCGGTTATCATCTCTTAAAAAGGGGCGAATTCCTTTTCGAAGAAGCACAGGTGAAAAACCCGTTCCATCATCCAACACACATACAGTGAGCTTTTCAGTATCATAGGACAGGTTTATTTGGATTGTTGTTTTCGCATATCTTAAAGCATTGCTGACAAGATTTTCTGTCACATTTTGAATGATGGACTTATCAACAGATACTTCAGTATCATCTCCGCTGGAAGTAAACTTTATTTCTGCTTTTTCATAATTGCCAAGAAAGGATATACTCTGTTCTAATTCTTTTAAAAGCACCGACCAGCGTGTAACTTGCGGAGCATAGTTCCAATCCTCTAATTTTTGAGCGGTGGACATTGCTTCTACATAGGTTTCTATTCGGGCAGTGTATTGAGTAATCAGCGAGAGGGATTCTTTTATATTAAAAGAGTCCGCTTTCTCCGCTACACAATTCTTTTGTAATAATTTTGCACATCCTTTTAAAACTGTTACAGGATTTCTTAAATCATGGGAGAATGCAGCATTTAGTCTTTTTCGTTCTTCCATTTGCCTCCAAAGCTCTTGGTTATTTGATTTAAGCTCTATGCGCATTGTTTCAAATGCAGAGCAAAGTTCCCCCAACTCATCGTTTGACAATTTTTCTACAGTAAAATCCAAATCTTGTTTTCGTATCCTCTCGGCACTGTTTTGTAAAATAACAAGGGGCTTTTTTAACTTAATGCGATAGAAGGTAATATCAGCCAATACCAATGATACTACTACAAAGAAAACCGGCAGAGCAAATTGCAAAATATCGAACAACAAATAATTTGTATTCCGATTATTTTCTTCCGCTGTTCCGTTATGATAGGAAGAAGTGATCCCACCATTTTCATTTACGGAAATTTCATATTGAGTATATGACTCTACCTTGCTCCGAAGTTCTACACATGCCATAAAAGATACGGCTGATAATAACAATCCGACACAAAGAAAGAGTGAGCTGATTAGAAAAAAAGACTGTTTCAAACTTCTGTTTTTCAACCATTCCATTTATAGCCTACCCCCCATACGGTTTCAATATAGCTATGGAGTGACAGTGTGGCAAACTTTGCTCTTGTCTTACGAATATGTTCCATAATTGTACCACTGTTCCCATCTCCATCAAGTCCCCACACCAAATCGTATATCCGTTCCCTGTCAAACACCTGTCCCGCATTCATAGATAAAAGTTCAACAATATCAAACTCTTTTTTAGAGAGCGAAATAATAGATTCTTTTATAGTAACCTGCCGTTTGGAATAGTCTATCACCATATCTCCAAAGAACCTCACCACAGACTGTTCTTGCCTGCGGTTCTCACGTCTTAAATGTGCTGCTACTCTTGCACCTAATTCATCAAGGTCAAAAGGTTTTACGATATAATCATCTGCACCAGCCCGAAAACCATTTATCTTGTCGCTTGTTGCAATCCGGGCAGTCAGAAATAAAATAGGGCATGAAATATGTTCTCGAATATGCTGGCAGACAGTAAGACCGTCTATATCAGGCATATTAATATCCAGCAAAATGATATCCGGATTATGCGCTACTTTTTGCAAAGCTTCATTTCCGCTGCATGCAGTATAAACGGAATAACCTGACATTTCAAAATAATATTTCATCATCGTGACAATGCCTTTTTCATCGTCTACTAATAATATTTTTTTACTCATATCTTCAAGCCTCCTTTCGCATAATATTTTTTATTATCTCAATAAAATCTCAAGATTTTCTCAACTTTGCTTTAATCATTTGTCTGAATGTCTTTTCGCATCCTTTGAGATTTCCTATGAGCGGTCAAATCTGTATTTTTCTCTTTGGATATCCTCCATTTTTCAGAAGCTTGCTGCAAGGATACATAATCAAGCATTTGTATTTTCCACCGTATAGAATGATTTCAGTATATACGTAATAGCGAATAAAATCAACAAAAAGCCCCTCTCTTTTAAAGAGGGACTTTACGTCGAAAAAGCTATATCTCTATTGTTTTTCTCAGTTTAAATAGAATTTTGGAAATCCTGCGGCTAATGGTAGATTGGTTAACACCAATGCTTTTTGCAACTTGTGACTCGCTTTTCTCATTGAAGAATATTTCAGCAATGAGAGAACGTTCATCCTCCGATAAGAATTGAAGAGCAATCCGCAGTGTTTCCAACTGCTCCTGATGAACGAGCTTGTCCAAGATATCCGGCTGAACACGGACAATGAGGTAATCAATGTTGACACCGTCCTCTCGGAAGCGTTCCAATGATAGCTCATTCTGGCGGATCAGCTTATTCTGATAACGTTCCGCTTCCCGCTCTTTATGGTAGGCATGATAGACGGCCTCACTGACCTCTACACGTTGGTGTTTTATGACAATGGTATATTTTTTGTTCCCTGACATATTCTTGTCCTCCAAATTTTCAAAATGTGGTTGAAAACGAAGGACAAGAGGCGGTGAACGGCATCGGGGAATGATTCTGTGCAGAAAAAAAGAGCGTACCTGTAGACATGACCGTCCGTTGGTACGCTCTTATATGTTAATTCACATTCTACATGCTCTGCTGGTTCGTGTTGACGGGCATAGTTATCCGCTGGGGAACATAGGCTTTTTTTAACGAATCACCTATGTATGTAACAGTTATGCAGATAGCCTAATGTTGCTGCAGCAGATGCGCAGCGGTGTAGTCTGTAAAGACCAACACATATAAAATCCCTCCAAACTTTTTACGGGTTTGGAGGGATATAAATTACATTAAAACATGTGGAGTGTCCCGCCAAAGCACCGTTTTTTTTATTCGGCGGGTACACTTATCATTAAAATACAATCATATACTGCTACTCATTTTCTGCTATATTCCTCTTAAATAAAGTATAGGTAACGGTTAAGTAGCAGACAAATATGAAAAGGAAAACGCCATATATGCTGAATACATTCATGAGTACGTGATTTACCGTTATATAAGGGATGTAATCCCCATAATTCACTTTCAACAAATATATAAAAATTGCTCCGGCACCACATAAAGCCACAACAATCGGGACACCGAACCATACAGACATTTGCTGCCATATCAGCTTCTTGATTTGGATTTTGTCAACGCCGATTTTTTCCATCACTTTAAATCTCGCTTTGTGTTCAGAGGCATCTGTAAGCTGTTGCAAAGCTAATATTGTAAGGGATATTACAATCAAGACTAAGCCTGTATAAGCACCTCCCAGCCGAAGCATCAGTGAGTTGGATATTCCCTCGTTGAGCTGTAAGGTTTTTAGCCTGACATATCCGCTGTTTTGGGGAACCATCCCGCTGTTGTTCAACCACGGACTGATCTCCTCGTCCATTTTGACGGCAAACTCGTATGAAAGCGGCTCAGTCGTATTGGCGGCGTAGTAGATGGTTGCAAGGGTGAGGTTTTTACATACAGAATCCGGAAGGATATATACTGCTTTCATACTGCTTGTAAAGATTCCCATACCAACATTTATTTGATAATCTGCTCCTTGAACCTTAGTGAGCATGGTTTCCCCTGCCTCTATTTGTGGATGCTGCTGATTGAATGCCTCTATTTCTTTGGGTAAAGCCTTATGATCCCACGCTATGGCAAAACCATTTTCAGACAAAGAGATCTCTTCGTGTCCGGATAGTTGAAGAAGAGCATTGTAATCACTCAAAGCAATACCAAGAACAGGCATATCCTTTTGAATTCGGATATCGAAATCACTGTCGTTCAAAAAGTAGGTTTCTACTGCTGCACTCCCGCTTGTTTTGTAGCCTCCGTCCAATAAATATTGATTTATATAGGAGCTGTCAATGGCAGCTTGGGGTAATTGATTGATATTGTCAACTTGTGTATAAGCTGAGAAAATTTGAACATCATAGAGGGAACGTGCTTTCAAATATCCGTCCACCTGTGCGGTATAGGTAGGCAGCCATCCAAGCAAAACCAAGGAGAACAGGAAAGCGCAAGATAGAACTGCCATTGTTTTGGAATTGGTTTTTAGCTTTGAAATGATTTGCCCGAGTAAAAATAAATTCTGATAATTGAAATTCTTTGATTTTCTTTTCATTAAAACCAGCAACCATGAGAGGCAGCTGAAAAATGCAATTAGGCTAAATATGATCATGCCAAGCGCCAGTACAGGAGGAACAAAGGTATAAAAAGCTCCGCTGATGAGTCCGCTCCGCAGCATTTCATCAATGAGCCCCTGAAGCTGTAATTGCAATATCCCCGTAACCAGAGAAATCGCAGACAGCAGAATTGCTCCTAAGCTGCCGTCTTTTTTCATCTTTCCTGTAACATAAAGAAATACAAATACACAAAGCATGAAGGCGGCTGTACTGATGATACTGGCTCCTGTTATCCATCTTGCTTGTTCACTTAGCTGATTCCAAAATGGTACGATTTTATGGCTGCAAAGAAGCAGAATGCCAATATCCACCGCACAACTCACAGCCAAAGGGGAAAGAAGCATATCCTTTAGTGTAGAAGCACTTTCAGTTTTATGGCTGTCATGCAGCATATCTATAATTTTCTGTTTGCGTATAATCCGCACATTACCGATGCCAATGATCAGAAACAACGTGGTAAAAAACAATAAAGTCCAGAGAATCGTGTCAGGGTAAACAGAAAAATACGGCTTAAATACTTCCCCAAAGCTACTCATAATAATTGCACTTACAATTTGAGATAAAAGCACGCCCAGTACAACACCCAAGCAGACCGCTACAAGCCCCATCGTAAGCATTTCTATAAAAAAGAGAGTTGCTACTGTCCGCTGTTCCATCCCTATAATGGTTTGCAGTGCAAATTCTTTTTTCTTGCGTTTCATCATGTAGCGATTAACATAGGAAATAAGAAAGACAAGAAGCAACGCAATAACCGGGATGATGATTTTCATTTTTTCTGAAAAGTATTCCAGATTCATCTGAATTGGCAGCCTGTTGTTATAGAAAGGACTTGTGATGGATAAAAATCCATAAAACAGTCCCACCGATAAAATCAAGGTAAGGATATAAATCAGATAATCCCCTGCAGAACGCTTAACATTGCGTAAGGCCAGTTTTATATACATATCTACCCCTCCTTTCGTATGGCTCTGTTAAATAAGATTCGTGTACTGATAAAGTAACAAGCAAGTAGCAATAAAAGGATCGCAGCAATGGATACAATCTGCAAGGTCAGTGCCTTAATGCCAATATACGCTGAAATTTGAGAAGAAATTGTATTGAAGAAGTATCCGCCAAATACTGAAGCAACAATCACGGCCACACTAATCGGCAGCCCAAACCAAACACCCAACTGCTTTAACACAAGCCGGTTAATATGGGTTTCCTCTACACCGAGTTTACGGAGAACACCGAAACGGTATGGGTAATGAGTAGCGTCCAAAAGCTGCTGCAACGCCAAAATGGTAAAGCAAATAATCAATAATACAATTGCACCATAGGTCATGCTGGCTTGTAAAATAAAATTGCCTGCCGTGGTACTGTTGACCTGTTCTGTACGAGTGCGGAGAGAGAAACTGATTCCCTCATCAATTTGCTCCGGGAACTGCTGCTCAAATTCCTTTTGCAGTCCGATTGCAGCATCGTAAGGTATAGGCTCTGCCGTATTGATGAAGCGGATGCGGTCAACGGCCATGAGCTGTTCGCAGACAGTATCCGGGAAAACATAAATAACATCCGTATAGGCATTATAAATTGCCTCACCCAAAGGTGCCTCGTAGGATTGTTCGGAATCAATTGTTAGGTGTCCGGCATCCGTTTCCAAAACAGAATGGGATTCTACCACTTCATTCCGTTCATCCTCTGAGGAAAGGGAACGCCATTGCAAGGCAAATTGGTAGTCCTTTAGTTCAATCGGAGCTATCCCACGCATAATAAGCAAATGATTATAATCTGACAACGAAATTGCCAGTATGGGGAACTCCCATTTTACCCGCTGATGAAATTCTTCTGCCTTGGGAAGGTACATACTGAAGGTACATTCATCTTCAATCTGTATCTCATGCTCCGCCAGATACGCTGTAACAAAGCCGTAATCCGTATCAGGAAGTTCCTTAACATCGTAAGCCCTCCGATAAGTGGATGAAATTTGGACATCAAATGCAGAACGGCTTTCTAAATAACCGGAAACCCAGCCGCTTAATGCCGGTTCCATCAAAAACATACCTATAGAAAGTGCGAGCGTAAGGCAGATTAATGTCATGGTTTTTGTGGTTGTCTTTAATTTTGAAAGTATCTGACCAAAAAAGAAAAGATTTTCTTCTTTGTATTTATGGTAATTTGATTTTTCTTTCCAAGCGGTAATCACCCCGCTTGTCAAATAAAAAATACTACATACGATAAAAATTAAGCTTGCTAAAAGAAAGAGCATATAGGTGTTGTTGGCTTCTGCGGGTAAAGTTAAAAAATATTTCATTCGCATAACAGGAACGCTGGCGGAGGATATTAAGAAAGCCAGTGCCATCACAGATAGAAAAATTACAAGTTTTGAGAATTTCAGCTTTCTCCGCAGGAGAATCCAAAGTGTAAGCCCTGCCAGACAGAGTCCGGGCAACAGAATATTGCTCCAAAACATCAAGTGTACCGGAAATGGCAATCGGGCATCAAAATAATGGCGTTTATATGAAATTCCCGACATCAGCATGATCACAGACAGTATGCCAAACAATAAAGCAATCACCGGCATCCATTTACTTTTTTTAAAATCAGGTTCGTTTGTTTTGTCCGCATAAAGCATATCAATCACTTTAATTTTTTGTATCGTGCGGACATTAAGCAGGCCAATAAAGGCATAGCTCAATGTAAAAAACAGGACAGTAAGAAATACCGTATCCGGATATAACGTCCAGGTCAGCTGAAAGGGTTGTCCGTAAGCAGATAAGAGCATAGCCGTAATAAACTGTGAGCAGAATGTTCCAAGTACAATACCAAGTCCTAACGCTGCGAATCCCATTAGCATGGTTTCTGCAAAGAATAATGCAGCTGTTGTTTTCCGCTCCATGCCCATCACCGTTTGAATCGCAAATTCCTTTTGCTTGCGCCCTATCATGTAGTTGTTTACATATTTAATTAAAAACAGGAGCAAAAGGGTAACTCCACAAATTGCGCCTTTCATTCCATCGCTCAGCATATTTAACTCGTACTGGCTTCCGATATCCGGATGGTAATAGCTGCTGGAGATGGATAAAAAGGAATAAAACATGGTTACGCAAAGGGTCAGTGTGACAATATAAATAAGATAATCTTTAACAGACCGTTTTGCGTTGCGAAGAATAAGTTTACCGTATATCAGATAAATCACCTCCCAGCAGTGTCATCACATCAAGGATTTTCCCGAACAATTGCTTTCTGCTTTGTTCCCCACGAAGAATTTCCGTAAAAATCTGGCCGTCCTTTAGGAATAAAATTCTCTTTGCATAGCTTGCTGTAAACGCATCATGGGTTACCATCAGGATAGTTGCGCCCAGCTCTTGGTTCATGGTTTGAATAGTCGTTAAAAGCATCTGCGCCGAGTGGCTGTCTAACGCTCCGGTAGGCTCGTCTGCCAGTATCATCTTAGGATTGTTGATCATGGCTCTTGCGCAGGCACAGCGCTGTTTCTGGCCTCCTGAAACCTGATAGGGGAACTTATCCAGTATCGGCACGATATCCAGTTTTTCAGCCATCTGCTTTACACGAGGTTCAATTTCTGCTACCGGTACCTTGTTGATGGTCAAGGCCATTGCAATATTTTCGCTGATGGTGAGTGTATCCAACAAGTTGAAATCCTGAAAGATAAATCCAAGATTTTCTCTGCGGAAACGAGCAAGTTCTTTTTCCTTGATTTCTGTTATATCAGTGCTGCTTAATAAAATATGACCGGCACTGACGGTATCAATGGTGGAAATACAGTTCAATAAGGTTGTCTTTCCAGAACCGGAAGCCCCCATAATGGCAATAAATTCACCGTTTTGCACCTCAAAGCTGATGTCATCAATGGCTTTGGTAAGATTGCCTTTGTTGCCGTAGTATTTTTCAATATGTTCAATCCTTAAAAGTTGATTCATGTTTTTCACCTCACATTCATTTTACCGAATAAAGAAATTTGATTGTATCTACTTTTCTTACAAAGTTCTTACAAAAATGTAAGAAGTGCAGGAAATTCACTCCTGCACTTTGACAAAATCTCCTTTGGGGAAATACAACTCTACCTGTGTTCCTTGTCCGGACTCGGACTTTACGGCAATGCCAATGCCCAGCTTCTCACAAAGGCGTTTGCATAAGAACAAACCAATCCCGGTGGAACTTTTCCCAGTTCTGCCGTTTTCACCGGTAAAGCCTTTTTCGAAAATCCGAGGCAGATCACTTTCTGATATCCCAACACCATTGTCACGAATGATCAAAACGACTTGGCCTTGCTTGGAATTTTCCTCAAAACCTATCTTTGGTTCTTTTCCACTATATTTCACCGCATTAGCAATGAGCTGATTCAAGATAAATCCAATCCATTTTTCATCGGTATAGACCGTATTGTCACAATCATTTATTTCAATCGAAATATGGTTTTGAAGCAGAAGCTGCTTGTTCTCTGCAACAGCGGCATGGATTATTTCCGACAGGGAAACTTCTTTGATGAAATAATCCTTTTCCACATTTTCGCTTCTGGCATAATAAAGTGCCTGATCGGTGTAGTGACTGACCTTTGTAAGCTCTGCCATTAGCTTTCGAGTGATATCGGATTTATTGTTTTCGCATAGGAGCTTCATTGCCGAAATAGGCGTTTTGACATCGTGTATCCATTGCTCAATATATTCCTTGTACTCCTTGCGCTCTTGTTTGGATTCTGACACCTGCTCCATCATGGATTTATTTGCAGCTTTTAGAAGCCTATGATAAATTTTATCTTCTGTCAGTATGGGATGCTCCATAACTTCAGAAATTAAATATTTCTTATCCAACCGTTCCAGTTGTAAAAGAAGCTCTGCAAAATACCTTTTCCGTAAAAAGAAGCGGATATGGATATAGATTGCGACAATCAGAATCCAGAAAACCAACAGAATCGAAATAATGCTTGCCTGTATATCGATTGCCGACAAGAAAACCACACACAAAAGCATGGACAGAATATGGGTAACAATAGCAGGGAGCTGATCTCTTAAATACTCTTTATACCTCATATCAAATACCCCTGCCGATGCTTCGTCTGGATAAAGTCCGTTACCCCGATGCTCTTTAATTTTTCCCGGATTCTCGTAATATTTACGCTAAGGGCATTATCATCCACATAAAGTTGGCTGTCCCAAAGGTATTCCACCAAATCCGCACGGGGAACAATTTTTCCTGCATTGCGAAAAAGAAACACCATGATTTTCAACTCGTTTTTCGTCAGCTCTGCCGAATTCCCCTGATACTCAATTTTGCTGTTCTCCAGATGCAGGGTTACCTCTTGATAGGTCAAAACTTCTGCGTGTTCCGAAGCATAGGTGCGTTTTAGCAGTGATGCAATACGAGCCAGCAAAATAGAAGTATTGTACGGTTTTGTGATAAAATCATCACCGCCCAGCATGATGCTGTTCAGTTCATCCATGTCTGTGTTACGGCTTGTGACAAAGATGATCGGCACATTGGAAAATGTGCGTATTCCCGAACAAATTTTAAAGCCGTCCTGTACAGGCAGGTTGATATCCAACAAAATCAGATGTGAGGGACTTTTCTGTATTTCACTGATAATATTAAAAAAATCCTTTGGCAGGATTACTTCATAGCCATTACTTTTCAGAAGCACCGATAACTCTTCCTGAATAACTGGATCATCTTCAATCACCATAATTTGATACATGAAATTATCACTCCTTTTTCCTGTTTTCTTTCAGTCTGCCGTCTACAGGCTTTGGTGCATCCTTGGGAATTGCCCAAGCATGACCGAAACGAACCGCTCCGTCAATTCGATTTTCTTCGCAGAGCTTTTGTATTCTCCGCTTGGAAATTTCCCATTTGTCAGAAACCTGCTGCACGGATATATAATCAAGCATTTATATTCCTCCACCATATATGTTTCTTACAGTATATACGCAACAGCGAATAAAATCAATAATCCTTTCATAAGATATTTGTTCGCTTTTATAATCATCATTGGTTCGTTCTCAATCCTATACTCATACTGTAAAATTGGGTTGGGAGGTGAACTAACAGTGGAGGAATTACTGAACTCATTTGGCCAGACCATAAAGGATGCCCGGATTGCCGCAGGCATGACACAGGATGCGCTTGCGGAACAGGCCGGGGTAACGCCAAGATACATAATGGCTATTGAAAACGAAAATAAACACCCAAGAATGCCGGTGCTGCTCAAGATCATACGCACCTTGAAAATATCAGCCGATACGATCTTTTATCCGGAAATTCAACATACAGACAGAGAAAAAGAACAGCTTCTGCACATGATCCAGCTGTGCGGCGAAAAGGAAATCAAGATAGCCGCCGCAACCGTTAAGGCAATATTGGATGCCAGATAAGCAAAATCCATCTTCAATCTTCGAGGATGGATTTTATTCATCTCAAGACATAGATTGTCTTTTCTCTGTGTTTAAGTAATCCTTAGAGTGACAGGTTCACTACATAGGCCATGATGACACATACCATATGCCGCCGACAGGACACACTGCTCCCTTGGCGGCAGGGTATGTGTTTTTTACTTTACCGTAAACAACAGACTGCTCTTGCCACCGTTTTCTCGCCAGCGCTGCTCCTTTTGAAGATGGCCACCCTTTTCAAGGTCAGCGATGGCTCTCTGCACCGTGCGGCGGGAGAGCTTCAAGTCCTTAGCAATGGTACCGATGGCAGGATAACAGGTTCCATCCTTGTTTGCCCGGTCTTTCAGGTAACGGTACACCACCACAGCACGGTGCGGAACATCAGCAGCATAGAGAGAGGACAGATAGCTCAATCACGAACACCTCCTAATCAGTGCGCAGAGGCATGACGGGAGGCTCCGGCTTATGCTCCGGTATGAGTGTGTGCAGCGTTCCTCCATCTCAAAGGGCTTTTCAAACCGGATGCCCCATTTGAGGAACAGCGGCAGCTTGGTGCGCATAGGACAGCAGCCGGTCTTGGCCAGAATAAAATTGCCTTTGGGCAGAGTTTTCAGCTCATCCGGTGTCATCAGCGGTCGCTGGATCATCTGCAAGCTCTGGCTGGGATCATTCTTGCCTCTGCTGATGGAGCCAGACATGACCGTTTTGTTTCCAAGCGCCCTTGAGAGAATGTCTGCGCTTTCAGAATTAGGAGCAAAGCCTCCAAACAGAATATCCTGACAGTTATCAATGATGATAGTGGAACCCTCTTTGCCATAGTTTTTCTCAAGCTGTGCAAAGGACTGGATGATGGGTACCATGCTGATTCGGCGGGAACGGCCTGCAGAGAACATCATCTCCATTGACTGTATTTTGGGGATGGTTCCAATCTCATCGGCAAAGATCATGACCCGGTTGGGGAGCTTGCCTCCGTATTCATTGGCCACCGTCAGCATCTCCCTGTAGAGCTGCTGGAGGAACAAGGACACCATGAAATATTTCGTGTTATCTTCCTCCGGCAATACGATGAAAATAGCACACTTCTCCTTGCAAAATGTTTCCGTGTCCAGTGAGCTGTCGAAGCACAGAATCTGCTCCATTTCGGAGTCCAGAAACGCATTCAGCCTTGACATGGCAGTGGACAGCACGGAGGCCATTGCTTGGTCGGCGGTATTGAGGGCGGCTCCCGCAAACCACCTTGCTTTGTGGTCAGGCGGCAGCTTATCCATGAGTAGCTGAAACTGGCTTTTGTTTTTCACTGGCGAGGGAGCCAGCAAATCCTGTATCATTTTGAACACCGATATGATGTGCCGCTTTTCCGGAGGGCAGTATTCCGCAATCAGCAAAATCACCGAGGTAAGCAAGCCCTCAGCAGCATCGTAGAAGAATGCATTTTGACCATAGCTTGCCGAGTCCTCGCCGCTGCTGGAAATGATGGTCTTGGCAGTAATCTTGGCATACTTCTCGGCCTTGGCTTTCAGGGAGAGGTTCTCCGGATTTTCCATATAGGCATCCATGTAACGGTTCACCAGCTGCAGGATGTTATCGCCGTCCGAGCGGGTGGGGTTGCGCAGATCCAGCACCGATATTTTGTAGCCGTAGTATTCCTTTGCGATGCCTGCGTAGTTTCGGAACAGGTCGCCCTTGGTATCGGTGCAGAGCCAGCTCATGCCGGAGGCACAGGCGTATTCGATGTTGGGATAAAGAAAGTTTGCGGTTTTGCCTACACCGGCAGCGCCGATCATGAGGCAGTGGATGTCACCATCATCAATCAGTGCGGTAGTTGAACCGGCTTTCTGCTTGCAGCCCACCACAAGTCCCTGAAGAGCGGGCATATTTTGCCCACGCCGCCATTTCTCCGGCTCATAGGGTACATGGGTGTATGTCCGTTTGATTTCGGTTTCGGTGGCGAAACGGGCGGTACCGTGCTGACCGTCACCAACTGTTTTGGATTTGATTCCGCTGAGGGTATAATAGTGTGCTAAAAGAGAAAGACCGCCGATGACGAAAAACATCACGGCGGCCACTGCAATCAGTATATATACTTGGGATAACATAGGAAAACTCCTTTCATTTGGACAAGTTCTGTAGTAAAATAAGCGAAAGTAAAGTCATATTTGGCAGATAAAGTGGCTCGACAAATCAAATTTACAGGAGGTGTATAAATGATCGAAATTATTTCTAGATGGTCGAAAAAATCTTTGTCGCAAGTAATTAACCTTTTATCAGGAGCATTTATAATGATTTTGTTTATTAATCATTATACTGTGATCGATATCCGATTAGATTTTTTGAGTTTTATATCTGTGGATTATGCTAATTTGAGCGAGAGCATAATAATGTGGATTTTTGCCATCTTACTCTTTCATAGCATTATTTTTAAAACAATTAGATATATAGTCAATAAATGCTTTTCCTTTAATACAGAACAAAATGAATTTAAATACTATAATATACTTATTTTAATTCAAACAAGTGAAGATGTATTGGATTTAACGGTGTCAATATATGGTTTTGTATTTTTGCTTGCCATTCGTAGTATCTATGTGAATACCGAAATTTTCTATACCACTCCATTAGCACTGTTAACATACTCTGGTATAATTTTAAGATTCGTTGAATCGGTTGTTGTTCATTTCTATCTTTCTAATTTATCTATAGTCAACAAATTCAAAAAAAATAATGGATTGGATTAAAATACACTTGCCAAATTATAGAAAGGCGATTTAGGCATGGCAGCCAACTTGACTACCGTACTTTTTTACATCATCGTCAGCGTCGACTCACTCTGCTCTTGCGGCTCTATTGCTTTCAAATCATCATTCCAGTCTTTGTGTGCCGAAACATCATACGCCACATCTTCAAATCCCTGTTCCCGCAATGTTTTATGAATGCGGCTGGCAGCCTTGCGCCCAGCTTCGTCATTATCAAGGCAGAGAGTAACCCCTTGAAGCTGAGGGTAACACTCTATCAGCTTCAGGACAGGCTGCTCCGACACACCGTTTAACGCCACATAGCTGGCGTTTTTCCAGTTCTGGGGATGCAGGCTGATGTAGGACAGCATATCGATGGGCGCTTCAAATACAAACAGGTTGTGTGGATAGGGATTCTTGGAAATGTAATGAAAGCTGTAGGCCGGATGGCTGCCCTCCACATTGATGCGAAAGCTGCTGCCGGTTGCCGTGCTTTTCTTATGGGCATGACGGGCAACACCTTTTTCATCAAAGCCTACAAACACGGCGTTGTGGTATTCGGCATCCTCAAAAAGCAGCTTCTCTCTGGCAAACTCGGAAAGAACCTCCCGGCTGATGCAGCGCTGCTTGATGAGATAGGCGAACACCCGGCGCATATCGGTGTGGATTGGAGGCAGAGCAAAGGGCTTTCGCTGCTCCGACTCACTGCTTTTGCTGTGCTGGCGGTATTCCACACCCTGTTCACCGCCCAGCAGCAGGCTGACTGCCTCCGGGAAAGACAGGTTATAGAGCCGTTTCACAAGGTCGATGGCATAGCTGCCCTCCTCAGAAGCGTGATCGTACCAGCGATTTTCCCGAACCGTGATGCTGTGATCGCTGTCCAGCCGCTTATCTCTGCCGGAGGGCAGGAGCTTCTCTCCCTGCCGCTGGAGGAAATCCACCAAGTCCACCGAGTTGGCACGTTCCTTTTGTTCGTCTGTAAAATAGATGTAGCCTGACACAATAAAACCTCCCATCATAAATGAATTTGTGGCGCATGGTCATCCCGCTTGTGACCCTGCGCCTGCTTTTTCTCCTGTAGCTTCCGTCTGCGCTTGCGGTCGATTTGACCGGCAGCGATTCCTGCGGTTCTGCGATAATCCTCTCGGAACAGATTTTCCAGCCGATGCATCATCCGGGTGGCAACCAACAACATCGAGGGGTTGCGGTAGCTGCTGATGTTGTCAATCAGGTACTGTGCATAGATATTGCCCTGCGCCGCAGACAGCCCCAACCAGTAAAGGCTCCTTTCCTTGTCACGGGGAACATCACCGTCATAGAAGTACAGCTTGCCGAGAGCATACTGCGCAAGCTGATTTCCCTGCTCAGCTGAAGCTATCAGCCATCGGATAGCGGCTTCCACATTTTTTGGGACATCTTCTCCTTGAAAATAGAGCTTGCCGAGCTGGTAAGCCGCAAATTCGTTTTTCTGTTCTGCCGATAAGGTAAACAGTCGGATTGCCGCACCGACATCCTTGGGAATGCCATCACCGGTAAGATACAACTTCGCCAAGGCATATTGGGCGTAGGAATTGCCAAGGTCAGAGGAGAGCGTAAACCACTTGACTGCTTTCGAAACATTCTTCGGGATATCCGTACCGGAGAGATAGAGCTTGCCGAGCTGATAGGCTGCATACTCGTTTTTCTGTTCTGCGGCGGCTGTAAACATGGCTACTGCTTTTTGCATATCTTTCTCCACATGAAGACCATCCCGATACAGCTTGCCGAGAGCATACTGCGCCTCGGCGTTTCCGGCCTCTGCGGCTTTGGTCATCCACGCTATGACATGCGCCGGATTTCCGATACCGGTTTCCAGACACACCTTGCCCAGCAAATATTGGGCATTCACATTGCCAAGCTGCGCCGATTTCTCAAGATAGGAAACCGCAGCCTGCGCATCCTTTTCTGTACCGGTTCCTGTATAGAGCATCTGACCGAGGCGGTATTGCAGCTTGTCATCATGGCTGTCCTTTTCCAGACGATAAAAGCCGGTAAAGGCAGCCTTGAAATGCTGCTCGGAAGCAGTAACATCCACCGGTGTGCCAACACCGTCACGATACATTTTGGCAAGCTCATAATCTGCATAGGGGTTTCCCTGATCGGCGGACAGGGTATAGAGCCGGAGCGCCTGCGCATAATCCTGCGACACACCCTGACCACGGGAATACAAACAGCCGAGGGAGTATTGAGCGTATTTATGGTTTTTCTCTACCGCCTCCTGAAACCATGAAGCCGCCTGCCCATAGCCCTGTGCAGTACCAAGACCAGCGGCATACATTTTTCCGATGCGGTATTCCAGATAGGGCTTTGCTTTTTCTTCCTCTGCGGATAAAAAGGCGGCCAGCGCTTTTTCATACCATGCGTGAGCGGCCTGTAAATCAATTTCACGACCCAAGCCATCAACAAACATCCTGCCGAGGTCGTGCATAGCAAGGGCATTGCCGGATTCCGCTTCCAGCAGGAACAGGCTGTATGCCTTATCAAAATCCTGCGGCACATCCTCGCTGCCGTAGAGATACTTTCTCGCCAGCTTGTATTGCTTACTCCATTCGGCACGGAAGACTGTATCTGCAGGCTCCAGAAACACATCATCTGAGTGAACATCTGCAGGCTCCGGCAGCTCTGGTTCCGGCACAGCTTCATCCTCAAATGAAACATGGTGACCACCCAGCTTTAATGCTTCGGCAATCACCATGTTTTTAATGCTCTTAAATTGTTTCTGCTGGGAGAGTGGAGGAAGGGGCGGCAGCTTGTTGGTGTAAGTTTTGAGGATTTCATTCTGCCAGTCGTTCCATGCCCGGTACAGCTTGTCGATCCGTTCCCCTTTGGAAAGCTCATCTACGATGCGGTCGATGATGGCTTTCACATCTGCTTTGAGATAACCATACACCTTTTTGCCCCCTGTGTTTTGAAGCCGTTTCGATAACAGCAGCAGATCCGCTTCGATGGCTTTATTTTCGCAGACACAATCCTGCACCTGTGAAAGCAGCTCGGCCAGCACATCGGCAGCACCCTGCTTGAGCTGGCTGCGGGCTTCGTTCTGATGTTCATAAATATGGGCAAAGTCCTGACGGAAAATATCATGCGCCAGTTCAGAGCGCATGGCTTCAATGGCAGGCTCGGTGAGAAATCCATCATTGTCCTTGGAGGAGTAAACCATGAGATGCACATGTGGATGGTGGCTTTCATTATGAAAGGCAGCGTACCAGCGGAGGTTCTCGCTGTCTATTTTCATATGCTTGCAGAGCATGGCTTTTTTGCTGCGCAGTAAATCCTGCCACTGCCTGCCGCTATCGTATCCGAGCCTTGCAGCATCCTCCCTGCGCAGGCTGATGACATGAGTCCAGACAGCGCCCTTGTGATTGCACACATCCTCCTGCACCTGCGCCAGCACCACCGGCACTCCCGCATCGGTGAACAAACCATGTTCGCCGATGCGCTCCACACGGGGGCGGCCTGCGATGTAATCCACATAATTTTCACGCTTGCCAATGAGGTTGAGGTTCTGCTCCAATGCCAGGGAGATAAACTCGGTAGCGTTGCCGATGGTGGGGCTTTCGCAGTAGTCGGCATATTCCAGCATATCCTTGGCAGTAGGAATATCCCGGATTAGCTGCCCGATGAGTTGCCGCTGTTTGACCGTCGCCGGTAGCAGCAGCTTGCTCTCGTCAATTTTTTCTACACCCTCACGGGTTCCGATGTACTTCACATAATTTTCGAGCTGGGCTGGCGGTGCATCCCGCATGTATTGCGAGGTGAATATGATTTTCGGCATGGAGACCTCCTTTCTATTTTGGGCAAAAGAAAAGAGCGACCACGGTTGATCGCCCTAAAGAATAATCATAAATCGTATATTAATTTAATTCATACATTTCCTTTGCTTTTGGAAACTTTTTCAGCATAATATCATTTGCCGCTTCAACCTCTTTTAAATATTCGGCATAAGCGGGACTGAGTATTTTCATGTTGGCTATTAAAACTTCCTGATAACCACTTTCTTTTTGAAAATCCAACATATACCCTTGAATTTTGCCTGCTTCGGAATTCTGATACTCATCAGATCTTTTAAATTCGATATACTGTTCAATTTCTTCCCGGTTGCGTTCCAAGTATCCGTCTGTATCGGCAAGCATTTCATGCATCCTGCCATTTGTTTCTTCTTCGATCTTTAGCGCATCGATTTTTTCACTTGCATTGAAAAGCGCTTCCAGAAATTCAGAAAGCTCCGCAGGCAAGTACAAATCCACATGATCAAGGTACTGCACGATAGCATCATAAGCTTTTCGTTGTTCCTCAGTTTCAATTGTTCCGTTCAAGAAGCGGCCAAAATGCATCGATACATAAAGTCCATAGTTTCCGGGGAAAGCAAAAACCAATTTCTCTTTTATGGTGTATAAGTCCTCATCATGCGTTTGCAGATAGTCAAATTCACGATTCACATCGTAATTGGCAATCAGGCTGTCCATACACTTTTGTATATCGTTCAAACGCTGCATCCGTAATTCCGTGATATATTTGCACTTGGCTAAAGCTGCCGGTTTGTTTGAGCTGGTTAGTATCTCTGCAATATCGGCAATGCTGATACCACATTTTCTAAGCACAGATATCTCTTTCAATGCAGATACATCGGTATCGCTGTAATCCCTGTATCCGTTTTCGAGTATCTGCGGATGTATCAAATTTTTAGACTCGTAATATTCTATCGCTTTTTTGGTCAGCCTGCATTTCTCACAAACTTCTTTTATCAGCATACTTTTTCCTCCCAACACAATTCTAATTGCTCCCAAAATCATCTTAAGCCATCCCCCAATGGGGTAGTCAAGTGTTTTCTGATATCTTTTTGAGCATTAATAAATCGAGCTTCTAAAATGTTATTAAAAAATGAGCGACAACAGGTCGCCCATAAGAATTAATTTATGCCTTTAATTGCATTTGCTTTAAATACCAAAATGTATTAAGTATTTTTTGTTTTCCATAGCTTCTTGTATTTTGTCAATTAACAAAACGAGCTTCTCTGAGTGAAGAGACTTATTGGCTTGAACAATAATATTACAAAATACCTCAAGGGATTGAGGAGGTATTAAAGTAACACTGCATTCATCAAGCCCTTGTATCGGCTGAGTGGAAACACAGGCAAAGGCCTTGATTGCTCTTATTTCTTCCCGATAGGCACCAAAGACTTCATCCATTACGTCCATGTCTACAGAAATGCAGTTGTATTTTTCCGGCTCGTATTCCTGATACCATTTGTTTTCTTCAAACTGTTCAAGAATTCCAAAGTCATGCTTTGCCAAAAGGTCACCTCCAATGCCAAGTTAATTATATAATGATAACCTACTTATATCGGATAACAGGAACCTGTTTTGTCTTTTTCCCAACGACTTTCCGTTCCAATGCAAATATCATATCGGGAGTGCGTTCAAAATATCCGATATCCTTTTTCCAGCTTATCCCGCACTCGCAGTGATGCAGGCCGATAAACTGCTGTTTCATTTTTCTTCCGCAATTGATGCAGATTTTATTGCTGCCCATTATCGGCCTCCCGCCTGAGCAAAAGCATTTTTCTTACATGAATTCATGCTTTCCTTTTACTCAAGGATTTTTCCATTCTCATAAAAGATTTTAAAGTCTTTGAAAAACACATTGATTTGAATCGTTTTCCAATCCGGATATTTAGTGAGGATACCCTCAAAGTGAGCATGATACTCGTTGTACGTTTCATATATCATATCTACGGTACCAATATCCAAGTCCTTTTGAAATGTTTCAAAGTCAACACTTTCCCTGCGGTCATCACGCAGATACTGAATCTCATATCCCCGATTAAAATTTGTCTGCTCAAGTCCTGAAAAAACCACTTTAGCAAAGCCTGTTGCCATAACACCTTTATCTTGAATTATATAAATCCCATCTTCGAACTCAAAGGTCAGAGCCTGATCCGATAAAATAGCATTGGTTATCCTGCAATCGTGCATATGAAATCCCATTTTGGGTAAAGAAATATCAAATGATTGTAACATAGCTGAAGAACCTCCTGAAAGATTAAGGGCATATTAGAGTTTATCTATCGCTTTTCTTAAATAAAGAAATACTATTAATCAATATTGATACTATAGTAAGAACCCATAACGCTTTTGACATAGTAGGAACAACATCCATCAATGCAGACCAATCTTCATTTAAAACCCATTTTGCATCTGCACTATAGAATGCGCACAGTGTTAAAGCAGTCAATGATAAGCTGATAAATCTAAACCACTTTGCATCTTGATTTCTTATACTCCAAACAATATTTAATATTGCTGTGAGGATTGCAGCAACTCCTAATACCATCCACATAAGTTTATCCTCCCATAGATTCCTGTTTGTATTTCTGAGTAAAAGCTATTTTCATTATATCACTCCATCCTAAAGAAATCATTAAGCAATTATGCATATGTAAAACGACCTCCGCTCTCACAGAGGCCGCTTACCTATGTTTCCTTACAGCGCACCGAGCTTTTTCAGTAACTCTACGCAGTCCTTTGCCCCCTGCACATAGAGATGCTGGCATTCGTGATCGGCAATGAGATTGGTTTTCTCAAAGTAATCGGTGAGTATTCTCTGCTGATCCTCCGGCAGTGATTTGACAATCTGATTAGCCTGTGAGCTGAGAGCCTTTACCTCGGCATAACGCTGCAGCTCGCTGTCATTCAGAGTTTCTTTGCGCTTTTCGATTGCAGCTTCTGTCAGCTCCCGGATTGCCATTTCAAAGATTTCACTTTTGTCCATTGCACGTTTCCCTCCTTTCGCAACACACCATAAACGAATGTATTTCTATAGTCCATACCCAAATGAAACAAAGCTATCTTACAATTTTAGGTTCGCCTCTTTTGATAGTTATATGCATCCTCAAAATCAACCGCACCGTTGATCCGTTTGACTTCCTCCACACATTTTAAGTGTAGGCTTTGCAGTGCCTGCTCGTCAACCGCATGAGTATACGCCACCACATGAGAGAGCTTGGACAGCTCCGTAGCAATCTTGAAATCCATTCTGGCCAGCCGGTTTTCCGTATCCCGGATGGCACTGACAAGAACGGAGGATAAGCTCTGTAACAGATAGTTCTCAATTTTCTGCGAGGTGAGATACCCGCAATAAAACTTCAGTGCCTCGGTGACAAACTCATTTCGGGATTTCACGTTGGCCTGTGTGAGCAGCTCATCGCACCGATCCAGCACTTCCTTTTCGATATAAAAGCCGGTGCGGACTTTTTCTGGTTCCTTTGCCATACTGCCTCCTTTTCTCTGTGGGTTTTGCCCCGGTATGCAGTGTAAGCCCCGGAAGCGCCCGATTTTTCTTGCTCTTTTCTGAAACCAGCATAACAAATCAGGGCTTCGGGCAGAAAGTTATGTCATTTCGCAATCCCCGAACGGCTTTGCCGGTCGGTGTTTTTCGGGTTTAGGCTGCCAAAGCAGCATAAACTCTTTAACCTGCACCACTTTCAACCCTACCGGAATGCCCTCATTCTGAGAATTCTTCACCGCATCCGGGGCTTTCTCACATTCTCTCCACACGGGCGCAACGTGGGCGGTACGATGCCAATAGGTATCGGGATGCCACCCTGCCTGCCAAAAGGCCACACAGGGCAACACCGCCGCTCACACGCCCGGACAGCGTTTCTGCCTACGCCAGCCTATTGTCAGAGCCACCAGTCGCAGCAGGGCGAACCGGTCTTTTGGGTTTTGCAGCGGCCTCACGAGAGAGCTTATCGTCAATGTACTCACGGGTGGCCTGTGGAACGTGCTTTTCATAGAGCTTCTGGATGGTATCCTCCAGCTCCGTCTGCAAATCCGTATCCTTTTTGCTCATGTGGTAGGTCAGGGTATCCAGCTTTTCGCTGTCAAAGCTGATGGTAATTGTTGCTTTTTTCATGATACTTTCCTCCATTTTATTATTTCATTTGGGGTGACTGTAAGGGGGTATCGCCCTCTTGCGTGACCCATTTTTCATAATCTGATACCGGACAGTACCCGGCAAGCATGGACGAGAATTCCTCCAAGCGGGAGGGCTTTACCTTGTCCAGCTCCATCTGCAAACCGTAGTAGCCGTTGTAAATCTTGACCACCTCAGCATCCAAAACATCAGCCCAAGCCGCTTTCCCGGCATGGGTCAGGGTATGCTCATCCAGCTCCACGATGGTGGCAGGCTGTACCTCCACATCCTTGTGCAGCAGATGGATATCCTCCCAATGTAGATGAAGCAAATCTTTCAGTCTGCTGACCTGAGAGGATGCTTCCGGCAGCTGCTCCGCTTCCTCCGGGTGACCTCCATACTGCGGACAGAAATCGAGGTAATAGCACACGTCGATGCCGCTGTCGCCCAGCTCAACATTTGCCACTTCTTTACGCTCATGGAGCATATCCAGCAAGGTATCCGTACTGTTAAAATCATGCTCAAAGCCGGTTTGCTGTGCCAGCTCATCAAAGCTAATGATCCAGTTGCCCTCGGTCGTATTCTGCGTTCCGGTGGTCACGATGTAGTCCGCTGTGGCTGTCATCAGCTCGTTGAGGTGCTGCAATGCCGGAGAGGTAAGAGCGGAAATGTTGGGGACATAGGAGGCATACCGGCAGTAGCCATAGCTCTCTGATTCCACCAGCAGTCCGTCATTTCTGCCCTCGCCGGTAAGCAGCAGGCAGTGATACACACCTTTGCTGTCACAGTGCATCTGCTCCATATTTTCCTGAATAAAGTTATAATCCCTCATAGGTTTTTGCAGCATAGCTTCAAAAACTTCAGCGGGAAGCCGAATGGTTTTTGATACCTCAAAGCTCCACAGATCGAAATCCGAGGGCTTTCTTTCAAAGATTGCTTTCATATTACGCCGCCTCCTTTACGGCAAAAACTGTCTTGGATTCACTTTCTTACCGCCGATGCGCACCTCCAGATGGAGGTGGTTTCCGGTGCTTCGCCCGGTGCTGCCCACGGCTGCGATCACATCGCCCTGCTGCACTGTTTGCCCGGAACGAACATATACCTTGGAGCAGTGACCGTATAAAGTGACCATGCCATCTCCATGATCAATAACCACATGGTAACCATAGCCGCTGCTGCCAGAGTCTTTTACATAGCTGACCACACCGGTGCGGGCGGCATGTATCGGTGTTCCTTTTGGTGCGCCCATGTCGAGGCCGGAATGACCCTCGCCGCCACCGCCGCCGAACGGATTCGACCTCCAACCGAATTCTGAGGTGACCATGCTGCGCCAGTTTGCTCCAAGGGGGCTGGCAAAATCACCGCCGCCAGTGTAAATCTCACCGTCAAATACATCACCAGACCATTCATCCTCTCCGATGCTTCCATCTCTCGGCAGACCGTGTCCATAAAGCACACGGCTGTAAATCTGAGCGGCATTTACTTTGTTTTCCTCTGTAATTATTCTGGAGAGGGAGCTTTCAAGATTTGCATATATCTCATTCAGATCGGTAATGGGAACAGCTACCGTATAGGTTTCTTCCGTTTCATTGCCGTTCTCATCGGTGACGATGCGGGTGCGTTCCTCATACCGGACGAAGCAATCCGCAAAGGCTCGGTAATCGGATGCATTCATCCGCAGATTTTCAGCGCCGAAATACAGAGAATAAAAAATGGATTTCATGCGGGTGCTGTCGATGCTACCGCTTTCGATCATGAGAGTAATCGCAGACACAGCTTCATCCAGATCAGAGAAGCTGTCCCACATATCCTCGATGTACTGCCGGTACTCCGCTGGCACCTGCGAGGAAATGCTGCCGCCGTGAAAGCTCAAATCCACAGCGGAATTGTTGTGGTCTGCGGTACCGGACAGCAGGCTCATGATCATAACGATGATTAAAATAAATGGGGTGAGAATGGCGGCGATGACCACACCTGCCGCTTTCCATGTCCGTTTGTCGGTGGCTGCAGCGATTGCCGCTTTCACCGCAAGAGTGATGGTTGCCGGGTCTGCCATAGAAGCATCACATCCTTTCTATTGACAAAGCGCAACCTATTGCGTATAATAAAATGCAATAGGTTGCGCTTTTTAGATGAGGGAGTATCAAAATGAAAATACCAGAGAATAAACAATATGTCCTGTTTGGCGGCGCTTTTGTATTAGCGAATAAATTGCAGCTGGTGGCTGATAAAAAGACGCACGGACTTTCTACAAAGCAGTGGTTTTTGCTGCGTAATTTAAGCGATTTGCCCGCCGATCCACCTCCCACCATCACTATGCTGGCGAAGGAAACCGACACCTCACGGCAGAATGTCAGCAAGATGCTGGAGGTGCTGCAGCGGCAGGGCTATGTGGCGTTGCAGAACAATGCGGAAGACCATCGCAGTCAAAGTGTTGTGCTGACGGAGTCAGGCGCACAGGTACTACGGCAGGTTGCACAGGAGGCCGTCCCTTTTTTCACCAAACTGTTTTCCGGTATCAGCGAGGAAGAGTGCGCAGTATCCGCCGATGTGGTGATAAAACTTATTGATAATCTCTGCAAAATGCAGGAGGAGATGGAATGACACAAAAGAAGAGAAAATCGATAATATCCATTGTCGCCGTCATTGTGATGGGACTTACAGCCCTTGTGTTTTTAAATTTACCCAAGCCGGTAACGGCATCGGATGCGTCATTTGATCTGGCACAAATTGCGGATGGTACTTATTCGGGCAGTTGTGACAATGGTCTTGTAAAGGTGCGTGTGGAGGTACTCGTAAAAAACCACGCCATTGTAGAAGTACGACTTCTGGAGCATGATAATGGCTTGGGCAGCACCGCAGAGATTATTACCGACATGGTCATACAACGGCAAAGCGTAGAGGTTGATGCGATATCCGGGGCAACCATAAGCTCAAAAACAATATTGAAAGCGGTTGAAAACGCTTTATCGGAAGGATGGAAAACGAAATGAATACAGCAGTCATCTATAAATCTCACTATGGTTCCACCGAGATCTATGCCAAGTGGCTTGCGAAGGACTTGGACGCTGATTTGCTTCAAGCCGAACAAGTAAAACCAGCTGATTTGCAAAAATATCAAACCATCGTCTATGGCGGCGGACTCTATGCCGGTGGTGTGAACGGCATCGCCCTGCTGACAAAAAACTTTGAGCTTATTAAAGACAAGGCTCTCTACCTGTTTACTGTAGGAGCGGCTGATGTAACCGACCCGGAGAACCTAAAAAACATTCGAAGTGCCTTAGAGCAAAAGCTGCCTCCTGCCATGCGGGAAAAGTTACACATATACCATCTTCGGGGTGGGATGCGCTATTCAAAAATGAACTTTATGCACCGCACAATGATGAATATGATGGTGAAAATGTTGCGGAAGAAAGCGGAAAACGAGTTACGGGCAGAGGACAAAATAATGTTGGAAACCTATGGGCAGGATATCGATTTCACTGACCGCGCTGCCATTGTGCCTCTGGTAGCAGACATCAGAGCGGGTGCAAAGTCGCAATAATTTCACCACCATTTCTGTTCCCAAAGGCTGAACTGCGCATTTTCTGCAGTCTGCTGCTCCTGCGCCAGCCGGATGGATTTCTCCACCGCCTGATCCAAAAAATCCGTATCAAATCCTGCGGTTTCATAGCCCTCGGCGATGGTGTGGAGATAAAAATCGGAGGGTGCGCCGAACTCCCTGCCGTCATTCATGATATAGACCATCGCATTTACCAGCTTACCGTTCAGCTCTACCTCCAGCATTTCCTTGCGGTAAAAATTCGGATAGCCCTCATAACGGTCGAGGGAAAGCTCATCCTGCGGCCTGATCTTCCATAGAAGCACAGGCACGGAGCTGCCCTCCAGCGGCTCAATGGTAGCAACGGCACCACGGCTGCCGCCACGAAACAGCAGCTCATATCCTTTGACCTCGCTGGCTCCCACCACCTTGGCGGTGGGGCAGCGGAATGCCATCTGCGGCAGATGAAGATTGCTGCCGTAGGCAATGTATAAGCGGTTCTTTGTCATATTTCCTCCTAACATTCACACAAATTTACATATGCATAGTAAAAGCCGGGGTATCTTCTGCCTCGGCTTCGGTTGCTTCTGGAGCGGTCGGCGGGGTTTCCTGCCGTGCCTGTTCCAGTTCTTTTTCTTTTTTCTGCCGCATCCGTTCCTTTTGCTTTTCTGCCTGTGCGGGATCACGCCAAGCAATGCAGCCGTCCAAATTCTTCAGCAGATGCTCACGGGCGGTCTTAAATTCATCCCCAATCAGCCCCAAGCGTAGCAGCCAAGTGCGAAAGGTGTACTTTTCATTGGTGGTCTGTGTCTTGGTGCGGCTGGCACAGCGTTGATTGAGCGCCTGTGCGGATATGGCCATGTACTCCATTTCGGGATCGAGCGCAGTGATATTCATGCCGGATTCCCGCAGATTGCACAGAATGAGCTTGAGCAAATAGCTCTTGCCCTGACCGCTGTTGCCGAGAATCAGAATGTTGGCATTGGTCTTGTCATCGGCTCGCTTGTTGAAGTCCACCAGCACATTACTGCCGAACTTATCCCGCCCCACATAAAAGCCATTGCCGTCTGTTTTGCCCGAATAGTTGAAGGGATAGAGGTTCGCCACAGAGCTTGCCGGGAGAACACGCTCGAACTGGTCACGAAACACATTAAAGCCGCTGGGCATCACGCACTGGAAGCCCTGCTGCTGGCGGAGCATCAGTCTGTCCACATTGAGCTTAGAGCGGATCAGCTCAGTCATGACCTCGGTCTGCAATAGCTTCAGCTGATCCAGATCGTGTGCCGAAAGCTCAATGTACACAGCCGAGTGGATGAAGGGTTCCCGGTTCCGGTGTGCCTGTGCCACAATGGTCGCCACATCCTGCAGATTGCTTTCAGCCATGACCGTCTGCTGTAAATCATTGGTATTAGATTTACTCAAACGGTTTTTATTGGCGGCGTTGCTGATGATTTTCTTTTCCTCCACCGGCGTGACATGGCGGGTATAGATGCGTAGGGTCACGCCGTCCTTTTCTCCCAAGTGCCGGAGGATGGCCTGTTCCTCGGTGGCGGTGGGGTACTCCCGCAGCGCCCACACACAGCGGTAGGTGTTCCCGCAGATGAAGTGATCGGTGTTGAATTTAATTACCGAGGGGGCGATCATATCCAGAAACTCTTGGATTCTGGCATCTTCCTGTGGCGGTGATTGGTTTTTTCTTTTTCTTGCCATCGGCGTTTTTTCCTTTCTGTTTTTGATTTTGGGTATAGCAAAAGCCGCCACATTGCGTGACGGCTTGAGAAAATATAGTGATTATAAATACTGATATTACTTGATATTGCGGATATCTTTAATTTTACACAAAATTTCATATTGACACTTTTCGATTTGGTGCATATAATAGTCATATCGAAGAATATAGATTTGAGGTGTTAATATGGAAAACTACTTAGAAAATACCAAAGTGTTTAAGGCGCTGGGTGACCCCAAAAGAGCTATGATTGTTGATATGCTCTCTTGCGGAGAGCTTTGCGCCTGCATGATTTTAGAGAAATTTGAAATGTCCCAATCCACGCTGTCCCATCACATGAAGCTCCTGTGTGAATGTGGGATTGTCAAAGGCCGGAATGAGGGCAAATGGACATATTATTCCTTGGACGAGGAAACCATCAGCAAAACAAAGCAATTTTTCTGTTCCATCACCAGTGATAAGGAAAACTGTATTTGCAAAGAAGATACAGGCTGCTGCAAGGGATGTGATAGCAATGAGTAAGGAGAAAAATACCGGTATCGGCTTTTTTGAAAAGTACCTGACCATTTGGGTGCTGATCTGTATGGCGGCGGGAATATTGATCGGCAAGTTCCTGCCGGGTATTCCTGAATTCTTAAGCCGCTTTGAGTACGCGCAAATATCCATTCCCATTGCCGTACTTATTTGGGTGATGATTTATCCCATGATGATGAAGGTGGATTTTCAGTCGATTAAAAATGTACGCAACAATCCGCAGGGGCTTCTGATATCCAGCGGAACAAGCTGGCTGATTAAGCCCTTTCTGATGTTTGGTCTTGCCTCCTTCTTTTTTCACGTTGTTTTCAAGGCGCTCATACCGACTGAGCTTGCACAAAGCTATGTTGCCGGAGCCGTCTTGCTGGGAGCCGCCCCCTGTACCGCAATGGTGTTTGTTTGGAGCAATCTGACCAAGGGCGACCCTGCCCATACCTTAGTGCAGGTGGCCGTCAATGATCTGATTATCCTTGTTGCGTTTGTTCCCATCGTATCCTTTCTGCTGGGTGTAACAAATATCTTTGTGCCGTGGGATACGCTGATTCTTTCCATTGTTTTATTTGTTGTTGTTCCACTTGTGGGCGGTTTTCTCACCCGGTATTTCATGGTCAAGAACAAAGGCGAGGAATATTTTACACAAAGGTTCATCCCTAAGTTTGATAACATTACAACCGTTGGGCTTCTGCTGACACTGGTGATCATCTTTTCTTTCCAAGGGGATGCCATACTGGAAAATCCCCTGCATGTTCTTTTGATTGCTGTCCCGCTGATCCTGCAAAACGTCCTTACTGCCGTCTTTGCCTATTGGATGTGCAAGGTGACAAAACAGCCCCATAACGTTGCGGCTCCTGCCGCGCTCATTGGTGCCTCGGACTTTTTTGAGCTGTCAGTGGCTGTTGCGATTGCACTGTTCGGGCCGACTTCCCCGGTGGTGCTGGTCTGTACCGTTGGCGTTCTGACAGAAGTGCCGGTCATGCTCTTACTTGTGAGGTTTGTGAATAAAACGAAACACTGGTTTATCGACCCCAAAACCGTACATTAGATTATTGAATTTTACGGCTTGATGCTAAAAAATAAATTATTAAGGAGTGTTATCCTATGAAAAAAATGCAAATATTTGAACCAGCCATGTGCTGTGACACCGGCCTTTGCGGTGTGAGTGTTGACCCGGAACTGCTTCGCATTTCTACGGTTTTGAATGCACTGAAAAAGAACGGAGTGGCAGTTGACCGCTTTAATCTAAGCAGTGCGCCAATGGCCTTTGTCAATAACAAAATGATCAACGATTTTATCAATGAAAAAGGTGTTGAGGAGCTGCCTGCTGTTGTGATCGATGAAAATATTGTGATGACTGGCCGCTATCCGACCAACGAGGAGCTTGTTTCTCTGCTGGAGGTTCCCGCAAGCTATTTGACCGAAACAAAATCCATAAAGCAAGGCGGTTGTGGCTGCTCTGGCGGGAATTGCTGCTAAGCAGGAAAGGAGGTTCCTCAATGCAATTTTTTGACCCACACAAAATCACCTTAACAAAATACCTGTTTTACACAGGCAAAGGCGGTGTCGGGAAAACATCGGTTGCGTGTGCGACAGCGGTAAATCTTGCGGACAGCGGCAAAAGGGTTCTTCTTGTCAGCACAGACCCGGCATCCAATTTGCAGGATGTGTTTAATACCCCGCTTTCAGGGAGAGCAATCCCTATTGCAGAAGTACACAATCTGGATGTGGCAAACCTTGACCCCATACAGGCGGCGGCAGAATACAGGGAAAGCGTAATTGCTCCCTATCGTGGTAAGCTGCCGGAATCAGTCCTCGCCAATATGGAAGAGCAACTTTCCGGTTCCTGTACGGTGGAAATCGCCGCTTTCAATGAATTTTCCAACTTCATTACCAATAAAGACTTAGCACAAAAATACGACCATATTCTGTTTGATACCGCACCGACAGGGCATACCCTTAGAATGCTCCAGCTTCCCTCTGCATGGAGTAATTTCATCAGCGAAAGTACGCATGGGGCTTCTTGCTTAGGGCAATTATCCGGGCTTGAAAGCAAAAAGGAAATGTATAAAATGGCGGTGGAAACACTGGCAGACGGCATACAAACAACCTTAATCCTTGTAACCCGACCTGAAGCAGCTCCTCTCAGGGAAATAGAGAGGGCTTCTCACGAATTGGCGGAGCTTGGTGTACGCAATCAGTCTATGGTAATCAATGGCGTATTGGCAGATTATGATGATAGCATCTCGGAGAGCCTTTACGATAAACAGCAAAAAGCCCTTGTGAATATACCAAAATCGTTAGAGGAAATCCAAGCCTACATGATTCCCTTACGGGCTTATAATATTACCGGCATAGAGAATGTCAGGTCACTGCTCACAAAGGATAGCTATGTCATCAGCGATGAGACCATCAAAGCAAAGAGCATTCCTCAGCTAAAGGATGTAATGGATGACTTATATCATAGCGGTAAAAAAGTCATTTTCACAATGGGCAAGGGAGGTGTTGGCAAAACCACACTTGCCGCCGCTATCGCTTTAGGGCTTTCCGAAAAAGGCGAAAAGGTGCATCTAACCACCACCGACCCGGCAGCACACTTAAAATTTGTTCTCGATGAAAACAGCGGCATTACCATGAGCCATATTGACGAGCATGCGGAGCTGGCACGATATCAGGAGGAAGTATTATCAAAGGCAAGGGAAACCATGTCGGAAGAAGATATTGCCTATATTGAGGAAGATTTACGTTCCCCCTGCACACAGGAAATAGCCGTATTCCGAGCCTTTGCGGAAGTAGTGGAGCGTGCCGAGAACGAGATTGTTGTCATTGATACCGCCCCCACAGGACATACACTTTTACTTTTGGATTCAACCTTGAGCTATCACAAAGAGGTTCAGAGGACACAGGGCAATATCCCGGATTCCGTAAAAAAGCTGCTGCCACGTTTGCGAAATGCTGAAACAGAGGTCATTATTGTAACCTTACCGGAGGCCACTCCGGTTTATGAGGCACTGCGGCTGGAAGAGGATTTGAAGCGAGCCAATATCTCTGCAAAGTGGTGGATTGTGAATTCTTCTCTTTATCATACAAAAACAACAAACGCCCTGTTAGCTGCAAAAGCCAGTAATGAAATTCCGTGGATCAACAGGATAGCGGGACACACAAACGGCAATTTTGCTTTAATCGCTTGGAGTGCAGATGATATGAAGGGCGATAAGCTGCGAGAGCTATAGGAGGACTTTTATGAATAAGAAAGTAAACAAACCCAAAGTAGCATTTATTTGTGTTCACAACTCTTGCCGCAGTCAGATTGCAGAAGCCCTTGGCAAGCACCTCGCCGCTGATGTGTTTGAAAGCTATTCTGCCGGAACAGAAACAAAGCCGCAAATTAATCAGGATGCTGTTCGGTTAATGAAGCAACTCTATGGTATTGATATGGAGAAAACACAGCGTTCCAAGCTACTTTCGGAAATCCCTCCAGTGGATATCGTCATTACAATGGGCTGTAATGTTCAGTGCCCTTTTTTACCCTGCAAGCATCGGGAGGATTGGGGGCTTGACGATCCGACCGGCAAAGGCGATGAAGAGTTTATTGAGGTTATACACGACATTGACCAGCGCATAAAAACGCTTAAAACAAGAATCGAAACAGGTTCCCTTTAAGGAATAACGGAAAAATAATTCACTGCGTACAGGATAGCTACATAGATAAGCTATCCTGTACGTTTTTTTTACTCATTCAAAATAACCCATCGCTCCCCATCGAAATCTTCAAACTTTTCGGTCGTGACATTCTGCTCAAAATAAACCGCAAGGATGCGCTTGATGTCCTCCTTGTCCGCTCGTTTTACGGAAAAGCCCTGCTCTTTCAGGGACTTTTCAATGCGGAACAGATATGGGAACACCTCTTTTTCCTTTTCATTTCGCAGGCGGATCAGGATTAAAAACTCCCTTGCAGTGGCCATCTGTACCTGTATCCGGTCAAGGAAGGACAGGTCTTTTTCGAGGAGCTTTCGCACCACAGGATTCTGCTCCTGCTCCATGCGGCTGCGAAGAAACTGCTTGTTATCCTCGAAGTTTTCCCGGCTGTTTAAACACAAAATTTCAATTTCGGCGATTCCTTTGAGAACAGTCATAAGCGCATAAATGCGGGTGCTGATGCTGCCCTCCGACAGCACCGATATGTTGCTGGGCTTGATGATGAAATACACCAGCTCCCCATGCCCATAGGTCTGCAGGCTGTATTCGGTGATTTCCTTGGTACCGATGAGCTGCCGGGTGGAGGTTCGTTTTTTGGCTTCTGATTTATCGTTCCTGCGCATTGGGCGTATACCTCCATTCATAGAATTGCTGCTTGGTAATAAAAAAAGCACAGGCATACCGGAGAAAATCCAGAATACTTGTGTCCTCAAAGCGGATTGTTAAAAAGGCGTAGACGGCGGTCAGCACAATGGGCGGCACAAAGCCCAGCTGGGAAACCGCAAGCACAGAGATGAGCAGCGCCACACCGATGATGCCGATATCCCGCAGCTGCCACAGCCACAAGATCGCCTTTGCTCTTAAGTGATCGGGGTAAATATACATGAGGCACCTCCCTTACATCCGCATGGAAAAACCGGAGCCTTGATTCAGCTCCGGTTCCATTTCTTTTGCGGCATAGTGTACATTGGGAGAATAACAGGACTCATTCAGCTGCTTGGCGTAGCTTTCGGCCTGTTCTATCGACTCAAACTCCATCGGCTTGCCACCATGCTTGCACCAGCTCTGAGCGGCTCCGCACACCGAACCGGCGCTGCGCATCGCCCACACACCATATTTCTTTTCCATCGTAAAACCTCCTTGGATTTGTTCTGCGGATATCTCCCAGACAGGGATACCCAGCCTCTTGGCTTCCTGAATCTCCATCTCCATGCCGGTGGAAATCCGACTGCCGCAGAGCCACAGCTCATCGCAGGCCTCCAGCACACGATGCCCCATGCGAAGACCGGCTTCTCTCTGGACGGGATCATGGTCATCCAGAAACTGCGGGTACAAAAGATGGACAGCCACCGGAGTACAATCCTGTTCCATTGCATAGCGGCAGGCCGCTTTTGCAAATTCCACATTCTTTTGTATGTCACCGGCATAGGGTGAGGCAATATAGACCAGCTTATTCTCACTCATTTCGCCACCGACTGTACCACTGTTTTTGTCATGTTCACCGCAGTCTGTGCCGCATATACGGTACTCATGAGATTGGCTTTCGTGCTGGTATCCAATCCGAACTGTCCGGCAATGCGGGGGATTTCACCGGCTGCCAGCATCAAACCAAGCCCCAGCAGAGCATGGTCTTTGACCACCATGAGTCCGGCAATCAGCACTGTTGCCTGTAAGAATGCCGTCAGGCACAGGCCGATGACTTGCTTGCACCATGAAACAAAGCCGTCAATGTATCCACGGGGAACACTGAACATATACAGGCTCCCCACAGCAATCTGAATGAGCAGGATGCCGCCCCGCTTCAGGTTGGCAAAGAACACCTTAATGACTGCATAGCCCATAAGGATCAAGATAAAGATCATCATGATCGGGCTGGTTATGGTTTGCAGACCGCCGAACACGCTACTGGTCATGGCCTGCTCCAGATTTCCTGCATCCTGTAACGATGCGATGATGCCTTGGGCTACTGTACCGAAGTCGGCTCCGAGTCCAGTAATCCCGGCAGTGAAGCTGCCCTGCAAAGACACCGACAGCTTATACAGCTCCACCGGCACCGTGGTGAACAGCCCCACAGCCATAAAGCCCTTGATGGCGTTGAGGGCGGTATCCTTAATGCTACCCCTGCCGGACTGAGACTCAATCCCGCATTCAAAAGCAGCCACTACAAGGCCGACCCCGTAGAGCGCCCATGCCAGATAGGAAAAGAACAGCACGATGGACTGCACCCAGCTCATTTCGAACAGGTCGGCTCCCATGTTTCCCATCTGCATAAAAAAGTCGCCGAGGAAGCCCACGATCTGACCGTAGATCCAATCTACAATCTGACCGAGGACAGTGTCGGCAACAAAATCCCATATGAACATTTGAATTTCACCTCTTTCATAACCTCCGACACCTCCCAAACACTGGTCAGTTTTTGTCCACTGATTTATGACTTGACAATCCGCTTTTTCAGAGCTTTAATACCACACAACGGAGGCCGCCGAAATAATTACAAAGGAGGTACTTGTGTGGCAGATTACAAAAAGCTCTACCATAAAATGTTTAATGCAGTAACCGATGCCGAGAAGCTCGTTTCTCAGGCAGCAGGTTTGATGCGCACCGCCCAGCAGGAGTGCGAGGAAACATATATGAATGCAGATGAGACCCCGCTGCGCCTGACAGATAAGCAGCTGGAGGAGTAAAGCTCTGCGACTCCTGTGCTACATCCCCAGCACCTGCCAGATGTATAAGGGAGCGGTCAGCGTGAACACCAAGCAGGCAAAAAGGATTGCCGGAGCCGCCCACTCGAACTGGCCATGTTTCCGATAATCAAAATACGCCGTGCCTAATTTGGCAAAGAAAAACACCGCCAGAATCAGGTCAATGGCGGGGAATACCACCTTGTTGACCACGGTTTTGATCTGCTGGGAGGCCGTTGTCCACGTTCCCTCAATGGCTCCGGCCACATCCCCGGTTCCCGCTGCATAGGCCGTTGTACTGAACAGCAGGCACAGCATCAAGGCAACGCACAGGAGAATTGCAATTCGTTTCGATTTCATTGATTTTCCACCTTTCATCATAGGGTTGAAAACAGCAAGACCGTAGCTTTCAATTGGCTGCGGTCTTGTTTTTTCTCTGTTTTTAATGGGGTTTCTGCGGCGCAATATGCCAGTCCGTCCATAAATTATCCCGGATGGTGACGCTGTCCGTGAGGTTCATGGAGAGCATCCCGGCGGGTGTCCAGCTGTCGATCAGCCATGTGTACGGAGTATAGCTTCCGTCCGGGAACCATATGGGTGAAAAATGCGTCCTGCGGCTGTAGGTGCTGTAGGAATTCTTCTGAAATTCAAACCGTGCGCTATAGCCGGAACTCATGCGTTCCAGCCGCCGCCAGTAGGTCTGATACCCGAATTCCGGAAAGTAGGTCACTGCAGTCTGCGCCCCGGTTACCGCCGAGGATTGATTGGTGCTAACTCTGGCAGAAACCGTTTCATTGACCCCATAGCCGGATTTCATGGTCTTTTCGCTGGCGGTAGGGCTTTTATCATCGGGCTTAATTGCCATGCTGGCTGAAAGGCTGGCCTGATGCCGGTCAAGGTCAAACTCCCACCAGCCCTCGTCTACCCATTCACCGTCATCCTCCCAATGACCGCCTCCGTCACCATCGCAGTACCAATTCCAGTCGCTGTGCCAGACCCAATGCTCCTGCCACCAAGGCCTCCATACTGTCCAGCTGGCGGAGGTCTGCTGCGGATTATTGGGAACAGCCGATTTCCTAAAGCTGTCATTGCGGTCATCGGCCACCGGATTGGGCGGCGGATTTTTATTAAGGTCAACGACATTTATGTTAATTATCGCTTTGCTGGAGCTGCCGCCTCCGGACACAGAAACCGTAATGGTCATATGCTGCGGGGTACTTGGCGTTGTCCAGCGTATCCATGCCAGCTGGCTGTCGCCATCGGGATAATAGATGTTGCTGACCCGGTGGCTCCTGCCATTCACATAAAAGGTTGCCGATACCGGATGATCCGGATCGCTCTGACCGCCGCTGACGGTGATTGCTGTGATGACCTCGGTGTTCACTCGGTATTCGTAATCATACACAGAAACCTCCGGAGGCTCGGCAGGCTTATCCTTAAAGCGCACGATACCGAGACCGAGGGAGGACTTGATTTCCGCATTGGAAGCTGCCTTGCTTCGGCTTCCCGACCACGCTGGATAGCCGAGATCCGCCACCTCCAAGAACATGGACAGAGGCAGATTTTTATGGGATAGGGATACCATTCTCTTTCTCAGGAGACCGCCAACCTGTTCGTCATACTTGGCGGCTTCCGTAGCTGTGGTGGCAATCATCACGCCCTCGAATTTGTAGTAGGCGATTGGCTCCAGAAGCAACTTGTACTCCCCGCCGATTAGCACATCGAAGTCCATACCAGTGAGACCGGCAATGCTTCTGATCACCTGTTCATCAGTAAAATAGCTTTTGATGGCGGCAATATTGTTACTGCCATTGGTGCTGATAATACGAGGGATAGACTGTGTTGGTTTAATTGCAACATAACCGCCTTTGACTGGTGATAGTGACCTGCCACCGTTATATTGCAGCTTACTGATCTTTCCGAAATTGTAAATTGATGAGTTCGGCGGTTTGTTTGTTAAGTCAATCGGAGTTGTGACAATAGCGTGATTATCAGATCTCACTACAGTCACCCGCACACCCTCATTACCCGGAGTCCACGAGTTGGTGCTGGTGCCATCTCCCATGCCACCGCCGCCTCCATCCACATTTCCATCACCAACGGCATAAACGGAAACAGGCGAAATCAGACAAAAGAGCAATACCAGCGATAAAAAAGCAGAAAGCAATCGTTTCATTTTTTCTCCTTTCCGCAACAAAAAAAGCACAGCATAAACTGTACTTTTTTGTTGCAAATATTTTTTAATCCATTTCGCCAATCTTGTTGCCGTTTTCATACATATCGTCAGCGTTTATCACCTGATTGGCACCGCCGTCCGGCACATTATCAAATCCCGGCAGTCCACCACCGTTTTGCGGCTTGCTTTCAGGAGCCGGTTTCTTTTCCGTATTCTCCGGCTTGTATTCCGGCGGCTTGGATGGGTTCGTGGTATCCGCATCCTTTGGCAGTTCAGGCTTTGCAGGAGCTTCCGGCTTTACCGGATCGGACTGGAGCTTCTGCTCCGGTAGATCGGTCTGAGGCGGCAGCGTTTCCGTGCTTTCCGGTTCAGGTGTGGGCTTCGGGGAAACCACTACTTCTTTTTTCTCTGTGCTATTCTGTATATCAGGAGCCACATCCGAAGAGCTGATCGGCTCCTGTGAAGAAGCATCCGGTTTTGTAGGTTCCTTGGTAAACCGCATTCCGATGGCAACCACCAGCGCAAGGCCGATGATCGCAGCACCCGCAATGGCGAGCCTCCTTTTGGTTTTATCACTCATATAGACAACCTCCTTTGAGAAGTGTAAAATGTTACCTCTTTGTATTTCTCACCATACTACAATTTTTTTCGGAAGTCCAGACAATTTCCCGAACAGTTAGAAGACCTCGGTATATCCTGCCTGAACCTTGAGGCGTATCTTCATGGGAGCCAGTTCCTTGCCCCCAAAATAGACCGGCACCTCCAAAAGAATCACCGCATCCGCTTCGAATCGCTGTGCGTTTTTGGGAGAGGAAGGAGCCAGAGGCGCATTGCGGATGGAAACGTCCAAGCCGGAGAGCCTGTACTCCGAAGCATCCCCCGCATATTTTGCATGGTAACCACCGACATTTTTTGTGCCGAGAACACCGTCCATATAGCCGTAGATGTCGCCGGTGTTCACGCTGTAGGAAAAGGAGGAGCCATCCGGCTGGTAGCCGCCGCTATAGCCCTCCCGCACACCGTGATACACGTTGGCATAGTTGTCGTTGACCGTCACGATAATGGCATCCTCTAAGGCTTCCTTTACGCCGGTGGCGATAATATTCAGCCGGAAAAACTCCATCACGCCGCACAGAATAATCACAAGCGCCAGCGTAATGGCTACCACCAAGGGGAAGCCGTTCCCGGCCTTATCCTTAAAAACATTTTTCAGCTTGGTCATTTGTGATACACCTCGCTTTTCCCGGAGGCCTCCGAGCGGAGAGTAATCGGGAACGAACCAAACCCGCCGAACAGCCCAATGTTCTTTTCCAAGGTCAAAGTCACGGTAATTTCCTGATTGAGCTGGATATTGCCGGTCTTTGACCATGAAATCCGGGGACTCAGCCCGGTTTGCTCGGTGAGAACCGCAGCACGGCGGTTGGTTTCACTGCCTACCCTGCCGGAGATTTCCGCTTCCCGGCACAATTCGGTGGCATAGGTGTCCAGTTGGTTCTTTGCGATAAACACCGGAAGCACCTGCACGGCCAGCGCAATCGCCAGCATAGCGCAGAGGACAAGGACGCACACGTCAATATATCCCTCGCCACGCTTGGATTTTAAGAGCTTCAGCATAGCTTCACCCCCTGTTCGGGCGGGGCGGAGTCCTGCTCTATCTGCGGAAAATCGCTTAGTATATGCCACACATTGTTGCTGTAATTGGAGCTGATGACCTCCTGATTCAAAAGCTCATCAGCGGTTGCCACTATTGCGCACTCCGAAACACCGGGATGCCCGGTCACGCTCTTTCCCGACAGCAGCTCTTTTGCTGCTTCCGGCGTTAAAAAGACAAACCCGCCCGGTGTCATCAGATCAAAGGACGCCTGCGGATATTTGATTAACATTTCCTGTACAATCACAGTTTCACCCCCTTAAAACATCCCACCGAGAGACTTGATAATCTCATAGGCGATGATGGCCAGATAGGTAAAGAGAAAACACATCAGCATGAGAAAGGAGAACATACGGATTTTCGGCGGTATTTTCTGCGCTTCACCTTTCAGGCGCTGCAGCTCCAGCTGCTTGAAATCATGCGCCAGCATCTGAAAATACACCGTGCTGTCATCCCCACGCAGAACACCGATGAGACCTCGCACAACATCCGACAACATAGGTGAATTGAGCCTTGCCTCGAACCGGGTAAGGGCAGCCTCATAACTGGAGGAGCGCATATCCGCTGCCAGCATGGTCAGCTCACCAGCGAAGGCTTCCCCGGCGTTTTTCTTGTAGTTCTCTATGATGGCCAGCACATCACGGGAGGCTTTCAGCTCCTGCTCAATGTTGGCAACAAAGCGGGGCAGCTCCTTTTCCACAGAAGCTCGTTTGGCAGACAGCTTTTCGTCTGCCTTTTTGGTTTCCTTAAAATACACCATGACCGCAAGGAACACGACTACCGGCACCAGCAAAGGGAAAATAAAGCCTGCCGGAATTGCCAGCAGCAAAATCACGCTGGATTTCACCAGCGCATAGGCCTGATAGACCTCCGGCTCCATGTTCATGCCGGTGGCTTTCAGTACATTTTTGAGCCGATGCCTGCGGTATTCATCCATGCGGATCAGCTTTGCGAGCTTTACTGCCCATGTCATGAGGTAGGCTTCTAAGCTCTTTGCCGCTTTTTTCTCTGCCCTTGTAGTGTTGAGCATGGCCTTGGCGGTGCTGAGGTACGGCAGGCGCAGCACGTCTAAAAGAAGGAAAAACAGCCCCGCAGTTAAGGTGACTCCAAATAAAAATAGTAGAACCAAATAATTCACCTCCAAAAATAAAAAGCCGCTACCATTTGGTAACAGCTTTCTAATATAAAAATTAAAGCACGGATACTATTCCAAGAGCAGTATTCACAACATCGCTAAATTTGACACCTTTGACAGTATCCCAAAACTTGTTGGCGAGCAACTTACGATTCAGGGAAACAACATCATGTTCTGCACGGCATTCATCAGTAATGTACTCCATGACTTCCCGAATACTTGCATAATGTTCATCCAAGTTCTTTTCAAGATCAATTCGAACGTGCTCATCAAAATGGATTTTCCCATCATAGAAGTTAAGCAAGATTAGTTCGAACTTATCCTTATATATTAGCTTTTTGTGCTGGTTTAGCTCAGTTTTACAACTGATAAATGCATCCAAATCAAAATATACTCCGGTTGAATTCCCATGAAAATTAACGGCAAATTGCGTAGGTGAGCTTTTATCTGGCCAAAGATACTCACCGTATCCTGCCCAAAACAAATCAAAGTCACGGCCGGAGTTTTTATGCCAATACTGATAACAACTGGATATTATCTCATTTATTATTGGTATATCGTATCGAGCAAGCATTAAACCGATTATTCTTCTCTCACCGTATTCATATCTTTCACTGAGTCTACGGCTTAGTTCATCAAATGATAGCGCAGGTATCATGATTTCACCTCCATAATATCATGATACCACACTTCACCTCCGATACTCAATTGGTTTGGTCAGTTTAAGGACACAAGCCGTAGAAACAAAGATAAGGGCGGCGCTGATTGCCAGAATGATCTGACCCAGCGGCGTATGCATCAGCGTGTCGTACCAGCTTTTGTTTAAGAGATACATCAGCGGAATGTTGCCGATCACGAAAATAACCATGATAATAAATTCCTTGCGGGGTTCAAAGACGAGGTATTCCAGCTCGCCGTTCACGATCCGCATATCACTGAGCTTGCTGACGATGGGAGTCAGGGTAACTTTCAGGCTGCGGTCATGCTGGCAGTCGCACAGGGCATCGCACCATTCCCGGAACACTTCGTTGTCGATTTTGGTGCGCAGCACCTTAATGGCCTCCAGCACATCGGGATCAATCAGCTTGACCCGCAGTACAAAATCCTTGAACACCTGATGCACCGGGGGGTTCAAGTAGTGGAGGTTTTCCTCCACAGCCGTGAGGATGTTTTCACTTCTCAGGTAGGCTGTGGTAACAATGGAGAGGGCTGTTTCCAGTTCGGCGGCAATGTCCTTTTTGAAATGACTGGCGGTGAGCTGCACATACCAAAAGGGCAGCATCATAAAGCCCACCGCCATCACCGGAGCCAGAAAGAAGTTGCCCATCACGATGGCAATAGCGGCACCGATAGCGAACAGCAGCAGAGAGCAGGCGCAAACCAGAGAAAAGCGATTGCTTCTGCCGGTCATGTTCAACACCTCCTGCGCCATCTGGATTTGCCGTTTCAGAAATCCCGGCTTTTGGCGGCGCTGTGCCGCTTTGATTTCATCCTTGATGGACTTCTTTTCTCTGGTGAGAAAGGAAAACAGCCCATTGGTGAATTCCATCGGCTTTAGGCTGAGTAAAAGAAAAAAGCCTGTAATCATTCCGATACAGGCCAGTAATTGAATGGTTGTCATACGGATTTTTGCCCTCCTTTCTTGAGAAGATTGATGCGTTCTTGCGGCATACCGTTTTCCAGCAGCCGTTTGCACAGGCTGTCGGAGATGGGATTGACCGTTACATGGTGTCCGGTAATAAAAAACTGATTGTTTTCATAGCGGTTTTCGGTGATCTCATACCGGAACAGGGTACGGTAATTTCGGCTGTTGTCCGGCAGGATTTCGCACTCCATGATTTCCATGAGTCTGCGCTGCTTGTTTTCCAGCTGCTTGCAGAACACGATGATGGGATAGGCCTCCGTCACATAGCCCATGAGGGTTTCATCCGACATATCCACGGCTCGCTTGCACAGGGAAACCATGCGGCGATAGGTGGACTCGCAGGAGTTTGAGTGAATGGTGGTGACCACTGCCACACCGGTTCTGGCTACCTCCTGTGCGGCATTGGCCTCCGCACCACGCATTTCCCCGACCACGATGATATCCGGATTAAAGCGCAGGGAGATGTCCACAAGATCGATCTGCTCAATGCGGTACAGCTCGTTCTCGCTGTTGCGGGTGAGGGTATGCACCACGGAATTGGTGACTCTGCCGTCCTTTTCCCGGATGAGAGACAGCTCCCGGCTGCCGTTTTCAATGGTAAAGATACGCTTGTTATCTGGAATGGTGGTTAACAGCCAGCCTGCCATGGTGGTCTTGCCGCTGCTGGTTGCTCCCGCAATGCACACCGAAATGCCGTAACGGATGCACTCCGAGAGAAAATCCAGCATTTCAGCGGTTGCCGTGCCGCCGCTTATGAAGTCCTCCTTTTCCATGTGATTGGGATTGACGATACGAATGGAGGCGGCAGCACCTATGCTGGCATCCACAATGGGGCTTTTCATGACGGCAATGCGGATGTTTTCCGCAAGGGTGCCGACCACCAGCGGGGACTGATCATCCAGAATCGTGCCGGACACATGAAGCATCCGGCGCAGCACGTTGATGCAGTGTTCGGGGCTGTCAAAGTGTTCCCACAGCTTTTCGCAGCGCCCACCGGCATACTGGATTTCGATGTCTCGCCAGCTGTTGATGTCAATTTCTTCAATTCCATCCGCAAAGATGTACTTGGTGAGAAAGGAATACTCGGCCATTTCCGTATACAGGGCATCCACCAGCTGCTGCTGTGTCATGCCTTTGACCGCCACACGGCTGTCCTGCACAAACTTGGCGATGTACCGCTTGATGTTGGCTTTGGCTTCGGCGGCGTTACCGTCCGACAGCAACTCACTGTGCTGACCGGCGATATATTCCTGCACCTGTTGAAGAACATTGTGAAAATCCCCGGTTTCCTGCTCCGGAGTAAAAAACAGATTATGCCTGCTCATACACCGAACACCTCCTCCGAAATTTTCTGTATCTCTTTCCGGAAGCCCCGGCTGACTTTCAGGGATAAATCGGCGAACAGGTTCCCGGCCAACACCTGAGCCTCCAGCTCCGGGGAGTGAGGAAGGGTAAACACAGCGCTGCCCAGCACCTGCTCCATGTTCTGGCTGGCTTCGTTGGATTTTACGTTGCTGACCGCCTTGTACAGCTTGTCAAAGTCAAAGCCTGCCATCCGCAGATATTCCTGCTGGCTGGACAGGTAGCTCACCGATTTCAGGTCGCAGCCTATGAGCCGAAGCACCGCATCGGCCTCCAGAATGGCGATGGTGGACAGCTCGTCAAAATAGATGGAGCTGCCACAGTCAATGATGATATGACTGTCCATATCACGCAGAACTTCAATCAGCTCCCGGAGCAGCTTTTCATTCACCGGCGGATAGCAGTTTTCGTTTTCTCCCTTTTGCAGGCCGATGACCGCCAGATGGCTCATGCGTTTATGGGTGTTGCAGTTGTTTTTCATTAGCGATTCGGTAATGGTATTGGCGGCCAGAATGCTGCCGAGGGAATGATCGCCCTCCAAATCACCGGGCGGACAGATGCAGGGTAGCATGGGCGTGGTGCAGTCGCATAAAAGCAGCACCACGTTCTTTTTTCTGTCTGCCAGATATTTGGCCAGCTTGACCGCCACCGTGGTTTTGCCGCAGCCGGGGCTGCCCCAAACCGCCAGCATCCGTGGGGCGTTATCCGGTTCCATTTCCTGCGGTTCCGGATCGTTTTTGCGGTTGAACAGGCCGCCTTTTTTGAAGTTCAGCATTTACTCAGCCCCGCTTTCCACCGGCGTGTCCGCAGGCGCTTCCGGCTGACTGTTATCCTCGCTTTCCTGAGATTCCGTTTCCTCCGGATACAGCTCGGAAAGCACCGAATCCTGCGCCTTTGTAAACTTTGCCGCATTTTCCTTGCTACCACGGTAAACGAGGGACACATGAAGGGTACCGTCCGCTTCCAGTTCGGCGAGGATTTTGCTTTGCTCCGGAGTGACCAGCAGGGTGACGGTAGCAGGCAGTTCTTTCTCTGCATCCGCCTGTTCAGAAGATGGATTGGGTTCATTGTTACGCTGGTCTGCATCGTAGCCGCTGTCTGCGGTGACAGCGATGACCTCCACATACTGCAGCTCAGGGGGGATCACCGTCACGCCCTGCTTCTTGTAGTCCGGAGCAACGATAGACACAATATCCCCGGAGATCAGCTTGCCGGACAGCCCTGCGGCAAAGCTCTTGACCGATACGGAAATTGCCTGTTTTTCTCCGGTCAGATTGTAGAGATAGGCGTTTTCCGCAGCAGGGACATCGGCAATTTTGGAGGCGATGATGTAATCTCCCGGCACCAAGTCGGCGGAGGCGAACTTACCGATGACGGTGTCCATATGCCTGATCACATCCTCCGGCAGATTGTAACCGCCCACCTCCATGGTCTGCACCATGTCCTTGGTGATGGCTTCCCCGATTTTTATGGGCTTGGCTACCCGCACGATTTCAGTTTTCTGGCTGATGCTTTGATTAAACAGCGGCGTAATCGCAAAGCAGATTAGAAGCGACAGCACAATGCAGATTACGCCAATGACCGTTCTATTCTTGAAAAAGCTCATAGCTTGAGTCCTCCTTTGATTGATAAAAAATGATTACTGCACAGCATATTTTCTAATCTTATATCTGCGGATAACGTGTGGAACGCCGACAGCCACAGCTGCAAGCGGCAGTACCGCACACAGCAGCTTCACAATTGTTCTCTTATTTGATTTCTTCATATCATACGTCCTTTCACGACATGAAATAGGCGAGCAGACAGCCCGCCGATAAAAAAGGTGCAAGGGGGAAGGCTTTCTTTGCCTCCCGCCTTTGCACCCTGCAAACAATCCGGTATATGACCACATAAATGAGCAGCAGGCTGAGTCCGGCCATCGCCGCAAGCAGTCCTTTGGGCAGACCCAACACAAGGCCGCAGGCCGCCATCAGCTTGATATCGCCGCCGCCCATGCCGCCGAAAAACACGGCAGCCAGCAGGAACGGCAGGGCAATCAGTATTCCCAGCAGCTTGACCGGCGTAAACTCGATTATGGAAACGCCTGCGATTCCAAGGCAGAGCCAGTTTGGAACAATACGTTTTGTCAAGTCCGTTACCGATGCTGCACACAACAGTAGGGCAAAAATGACCGCCTGCACAGCGGCCAGCTTATCCGGCATAGTTGAACATATCCTTAATGCGCTGTACGAGAGTAGGCAGCACGGTTTTGTCGAAGAGCATATACAAACCGGCCAGCACCAAAGCGCCGATGACCACGGCCATTAAAATTTTTATCGCGGTATCCACGAAGCCCTCGGCGTGGTTATTGGCGAGTGCCATTTTTGCCTTAATTGCCAGCATATTGGCCTTATTAGTTACCTTGCTTATCATTTTTTTCATGGTGTTTTACCTCCAAATTTTTTATTGAGTTGTTACATACCGCCCATCTGCATGGGCGGCTGGGACTGCTCCGGTGCGACTTCCTGCGGCTGTGCCGGAGCTTGGTTCATGGCTACGGCCTGCTGGTAGCTGTCCAGCACCGCCTTGTGGAGCTGCTCCCGGAACTCCTTGGTCACCGGGAAGCAGATTTCCTTGTAGCCGTTTTCCGTCTTGCGGCTGGGCATGGAAACAAAGAGACCGTCACGGCCTCCCTCCACCACCTTAATGCCCCGGATACCGAGGCAGCCATCCACCGTTGCCGAGGCGTAAGCACGAATGCCGCCGCTGGCTCCGAGCGGGTACATGGAATTAATTTTCACTTCTACATCAGGCATGATTTCTTTCTCCTTTCGCATTTTGGCAATAAAAAAACAGCCCCTTTAGAGCTGCATGGTCTGTGTCTGTTCCGGTAGCTGGAATGCAATTTCCTGAAATCCGAAGCGGTCGCAGTAATAAAAGCTGCTGTCGTTTTCGTTATACAGCTCCAGCACATCCGACATAGACAGGGAATGCCCCGCATAACCGGGAGGATGGTCTGTATTGAATTTGGTGTACAGTGCCTCCAAATTGTTAGTTTCCACCTCGCCATCATAGACGGTCTGGTAATCGGACATCTGCGGTTCGCCGAACTCCTTACAGAAATCCGCAAGGCTGATGAAGCGCATCCGGAGATCCGATTCGGGCTTTAGCTGCCACACTCGGCAGCTTTTCAGCAGGGTGAGTTCTTGGGTATCCCTCTGACCGTTGACAAGGCGGTCATACACACCGTCTGTCCATTTCACCTCGCCGATCTCCTTTTGGTGGCTGAGAAAAATGTTCAATTCCTCCGATTCAAACAGAGGATCGACCACCGCCTTGCCGCCGCTGACATAACCGGCGGGGTTGCCGTAGTACAGAATGATATCTTTTTCCATCCGGATATTTTTCATAAGCTTGCCTCCTTTACGTCATGGTCAGGCCTCCATTCTGAGGATTATGGAGCGCTTCTATTTCCTCTTGGGAGGGATGAAGGAGCTTACCATCCTGCAGTTCCAGCACACAGAAGTCATCCCGGTCGCAGAGCATGATGCGGTGCTGGTAGGGCTTCTGCATCTCCACATAATCCAGCGCCTCCTGCTCCGTGCAGAGCCAGACACCGGAGGCATAGCGGCCATCGGGCAGAAAGCTGTAGCCGCTGTATTTCGGCTCGTGATTCTTCAAATCCAATGCGCCCACCGGCCTGATTTGGGAGAGTTGCAGCTTGGCACTGTCCGGCAGAAGCTCCGACTTTACTATGCCAATGACCTCGCTGCGATTTTTCAGGGCAAACTCCCCGGTGCGGAGCGATACCAAGAATACAGCAGAGCCGCTTGGGTTGACACCGGCTCCGTTTCCGCAGAGGCAAAAGTACAGCTGCCGCTCCGGACTATCGTGACTGATTACGACAACCTTTCCCTGAATACTGCAGTCCAAGCCGGTTGCTGAACAGTCTTTTTCAGTGTATAGAGTATTTCGCTCCATTCTCAACCCTCCTTTTTCTGCTGCAACAGGGCGGTCAGGTCGGAAATAAGGGAGAGCCTTGTATCATCCGGCATGGTCTTGAAGGCTGCACGGACATAGGCCTCCACCGCCTCCGGGGACTGATCGCCGATTTCGATGATATCCACCTTTTGGACGCTGACTCTGCCGTTGGCAAGTTCAAGCCGCACAATATCGCCGTAATCCATGCCGCTGGCGGTGCGCAGCTCCTTGGGAATCAGCACCCGGCCTTTACCGTCCATCAGCTTGTAGAGGGACTTATTTTTCATCCTCTGCACCTCCCTCCAGCACACAGCGAATGGTATCGTGGCTTACACCAAGGCTATCGAACAGCTCCATGAGCTGGGGCGGCAGCTGCTTCACGGGATCAGCACTTCCGATGATGATGACACCATCCTCGCAGCGGATATCCAAATCGTCATCCAGCGGAATCCCCGCCGCCGCCAAAAGCGCATGAGGCACCGACAGCTCTGCGGATTCCGGTGCTTCCACCGGTTCACTCACGTTTTCGATGCCATCCTTGGTGAGAAAAAACTCGCCATAGCTGTTGATCTGCTTCACCGGGTGATGGGACAGATACGCCAGATGCACAGTATCCCCGGCAGTAACGCACATGGTGTCCAACACACCGGGCGGCAGAATGATGCTACCGTTATCAGCAACTTGACCTTTTGTTTCAATGATTTTCATAGCATAAACCTCCTTTTACATCCCCATCTGCGGGGCGTTAAGTTGTTGTTCCTCTGCCGATTTCAGCTCCGACACAAAGGTGCGAAGCTCATCCCCGGTCAGACAGATATTGGCGATCTCCATTTCTTTGAGGAAATAGGCGGCCTGCTTGTATTCGTCAGCCAGCTTCTGCATTCCCTTGGCGTTGTGGTAGCCGCTGCTGATGCGGGTATAGCCCTTGAAAATGCAGTCATAGCTGCCGGTTTTTTCATTCTGCAGCACAGTCAGATACAGCCCTGCATTGGTTTGAGCACTGCAATCCAGATACAAGTCATTGTGAACATTGCCCACCACAAACTGATATCTGCCGCCGCTTTCTTCCTCAATCAGGGCTTTTGCCCAGCGGATTTTTTCAAGTCCGGTCATTCTTCGAATTCACCTCCAAAATCAAATAGGTTTAATTGGAACGTATCCTTTTCCCGCTCCTTGGGATCGTAGTTGGTAATGATAACCTCCGGGTACTCACAGCCGCCCTCATACCGCTGTGCCAGATTGCTCAGGCGGGTGACCGGTGTGATGGTGTAATCCTGATACAGCTCCCGGATGAATTCACAGTCGTTGTAGCTGACCATCCACTTGCCCTTACAGCCCACCAGCGCATCCCGGAGCCGCTGGTGGTCGGTTTTGAGGAATTCCACCGCATAGTGACCCTCGGTCATGTAATAGGGCGGATCGCAATAAAAAAAGGCATCGTCCCGGTCATATTGCCGGATCAATGCCTCGAAGTCTTTATTTTCCACCACGGTATCCGCAAGCCGCCTTGATGCCTCCCATATCACAGCGAATACCTTGCGGATGTCAAAGGGCTGGCATCCGTAAGAGGTACATCCGCTGCCGTAGCTGTAGCGGATGAGCTTGAAAAAAGCAGCTGCTCTCCACACATCGCTTGGCTCGGCCTGCTTCAACATAATTGCCTTCAGTTCCTCAAACTCAGGTGGCGGGAGGTTCTGCTGTGCCAGCTCCAGTTCCTCTTTTAGATATTCTGTATCAAATTCATCCTTTTCAAAGAACCGACGCAGCACATTGAATTCATGTCGGGAGTTGAGGGGCAGAAAGCCCAGCTCTTTGAGAAATGCCAGTGTTCTGTTTTTTACGCAGTAGAACAGGTTTGTCAGATTGCTATTGAAGTCGTTGTAGACCTCCATTCCTTTGCAGTCCGGCGGCCTGCCGAACAAAACCCAACCCCCGCCGCCAAAGACTTCAATGTATCTGCCGAAGTCCTTGGGGAAGAGCCGGTAAATAATATTGCGGAGGGCTTTCTTGCCGCCCACCCAGCTGATAAAGCTATTGATATTCCATCACCTCCCTCTGGAAAGAAAAAAAGCCGATGCTCACTACATTTTCAGTGACATCGACTCGTCTGGATTATGATATTCGTATTCGCCTGTTTTTTCGTTGAGGAGGTATCCCATTTCGGACAGATCCAAGCCATGAACCTCAGCCGCAAGTTCCAGCGCTTCCTTGGAGCCGCCGGGAGGGATGTCGCAGAACATTTCTTTGCCGTTTTCGTATTCTTTTTTTCCAGTGTTATATCCAAAGTCCTCATCAGCCCATTTGTGCTCAAAGGATAGGTCAGGATATTTTGCCGCCAGTGCAGCAATGACATTTTCCGGACGGCTCCATGCGGTCTGAAATTCGATATGCTCCCCGTCAAATTCCTTTGGGGTATAGACAGGATCGTAGCCGTAGCTGTTCCATTTGGTTCCCCAATGGGCAATCGACCAGTCGTACCAGTTGTCTTTGCCGTACTTCTCACGCTCGGCCATACCGAGATTTCCACGAAAGATATGCGCAGGCATCGGAATGACCTTGTTGAAGTCAATGCTGCCGAGACCGATCTTATCATCCTTGATGGCCTCAAACATAGCTCTGACCTTTTCCGGATCGCCGGAAACTCTTAAAATATTGGTTACATGATTTGGCATTAGCGCATTCCTCCCATCGTCATGCCGAAGCCGAAGGACTGGCTGCCTTTCAGCTCATCCTCCGGCCTAATAAAGAAGCGGTCGCTGCTATCCCAAAAGCTGACATACAGCTCACCGTCCTCCACTTTGATTTCCCGCTGCTCCAGCCCCTCGCCCCAGCCATCACTGAATTGAGAAGAGAGCCATTCGGTAAGCTCCGCAAGCTCAGAGGGGGAAAGCGTGCCATGAGTTTGCAACTCGGTCACGCCCCATAGCTCGCCGTTCCATTCCTCTACAGTCGGGTTAATGCTGTACACCATTCGGCTGAGATCGTCATCAAGGTAAACGGCGAGGCCACGCTCGCCCTCGCTGGGGAGCTTTTCTTTTTCAATGAGGGCAAGGATTTCATCCTCATACTCTAAAACTTCACCGGCGGATAAATCCTCCCGGTAATCGTCAAGATCGCCCCATTCGTTCTTTCTGTAGATATGGGGGAAAAGAGGGCTGAATAACCGCAGGGTCTGCAGTTCGTTTTTCATAGCACATCTGTCCTTTCATTCTGATTTTGGGCGCAAAAAAACGGCTGTGTTTTTCAGTTACGAAGAACACAGCCGCTTCAAAATTGCCCTGTAGGGTATTGGCTTTATTTAATTGTTTGCCGGACTGACTCCGGCCAAAAAAGAGAAACACCCCGCTTTCTTGTTAAAAAGCAGGGTGCATCTATGAAAAACGAGGGTTTTGAATTTTTCATCCAAAACCCTCGTCAGGCCGCATAAACACTGGCTTTTTAAGCCCTGTATCTATTTTGACCTAATCTTCTACTGCGGATGACAGGACTTGAACCTGCACGGTATCCCACTAGATCCTAAGTCTAGCGCGTCTGCCAATTCCGCCACATCCGCATATAATTTGTAGACAAGTGAGACATCCGGGACTCGAACCCGGGACACCTTGATTAAAAGTCAAGTGCTCTACCAACTGAGCTAATATCCCATCTGATGCTGTGCACCAACATTCAACAAAATATTGTTGAAACTGGGCTGGCTGGATTTGAACCAGCGACTGCAGGAGTCAAAGTCCTGTGCCTTACCGCTTGGCGACAGCCCAATGGCATTATACCAGGGTGGATAAAGGGATTTGAACCCTTGGCCTCCAGAGCCACAATCTGGCGCGCTAACCAACTGCGCTATACCCACCATAAATTATTAATACATCTTTTCATTCGTCAGGGAGGAGCTTTATAATTTACTTATAAAACTCACTCCCCGATGTCTTTGATAAGACGTGCCAGAAGGGATTCGAACCCCCGACAACCGGCTTAGAAGGCCGATGCTCTATCCAGCTGAGCTACTAGCACACTTCGATGTACTGAATACATCAAGCGGGTGATGGGAATCGAACCCACGTATCTAGCTTGGAAGGCTAGTGTTCTACCATTGAACTACACCCGCATGTTAAGTTTGTCCACATCGACAGCTAATCAATTCTTAGAAGTTTTTAAATCGGGGTGACAGGATTCGAACCTGCGACCTCTTGATCCCAAATCAAGCACTCTAGCCAAGCTGAGCCACACCCCGTCTTTTCAACTTTTTTCTTGTCTTCCGTGACGCAAGAATTATTATATAATAGAGCTACAATAATGTCAACAACTTTTTTAAACTTTTTTAGTTTTTTTTAATACCAAAAATCCCCTGTTAAAATAAGTTGATTTTATTCTGCTTTCAGCCCTATATTATTTACAATAAAAGCTTTTTATTAGTACCTTTCTATATAATTCAAGGTAAAGTGAGCCAGACCTTTATCATCAATATCCATAATTATAAAAGACGGTTTTCCATCTTCTTGTCTGGGTAAACTAATACTGCCTGGATTAATTGCCCATACATCCCCCGTAAGATCAATACTAGGACGATGCGTATGCCCAAAAATTGCAATAGCTGCACCATGTTGTCTTGCCACATTCTTTAATCGTTCGGTACCAAAGTTCACACCATAATGATGCCCATGTGTCATAAAAATCCTATAATGTCCGATTGTTATAATCTTTTCCTTATCAAGATCTGTAAAGAAATCATTATTCCCAGCTACCATTACTGTCTTACTAGATACTAGTGCTTCAAGGTAATCTTCGCTTCCTTCTATATCTCCCAAATGTAAGAACAAGTCAAAAGGCTCCGTTTTTGTAATGACCTTTTCTAAAAAGTGATTTTTACCATGTGAATCACTTACTATTAATATTTTCATACAAGCTCCCATTGCCATATCTCTTGCAGACAGGCACTACCTAAAATCAGGGCGTGAACTATATTTTAAATAATTCACGCTAATCCCATGCATATCACAAGCTAAACTGTGATACTGCTTATAGAAAGATTAATTCCCATACTATGTCTAAAGTTTCGTGCGTAAGATTTCTTTCATTGCCTCCAAGGCTCTTCCCCTATGACTGATTTTATTTTTATTATCAGAAGACAATTCCGCTAAAGTACATTTATATTCCGGTACCCAAAAAATGGGGTCATAACCAAAACCGTTCTCCCCTTCTATTTTATGGGCTATGAACCCTTCCACAACTCCTCTTGTAGCATGCACTTCACTATTTGGAAATGCTGCGGTTATGACACAGACAAATCTTCCGGTTCTCTCTTCTTGTGGCAGTCCTCTTAAGCGTTCAATAATATAGTTATTTTTAATCTCGTACGAAGTATCCTCTCCCATAAAGCGTGCCGAGTAAATCCCAGGTGCCTTATCCATTGCGTCCACTTCCAGGCCGGAATCGTCTGCCAGCACAATCTCTCCGGTTAGTTCCATTATAGTTTTTGCTTTTATCAAGGCATTTTCTTCAAACGTATTTCCGTCTTCCACAATATCTACCTCTATTCCTGCCTCCTTTAAAGATAAAACCTCACACTCCATATCCTTTAATATCATACGAACCTCTCTCATCTTTCCTTCATTAGAGGTAGCAAAAATTATCTTTTTCATATTTCACCCATTGCATATCGTAGGTATACCTGCGATACTGCCACAAATCAGAAAAGTAAAAGAATTTATTGTGGCAGCCTTCCTAATTAAATTTTCTTTCACTCGTATTCCTTAGCATTATAAATATATACTTTATAACAATATAAAGTATTTCTAAATCTTATTATCAACTGGATGACCAAGTCGATCCTTACAATATATTCATATTTTATCTGTGATGATATTGCACTGTAATATCATACAATTAAATGTATATTTATTACTCATTTTAATTTGCTAATTGCTTTATCAATGGCTCTGCTTAAGGCTTTTGCAATCTTAATTTGATTTTTTTCATCAATTAAGAACTGCAGTTCTTTCGTATTAGACATAAATGCAGTCTCTACCAGTGCCACAGGCATATTAGCCTTTCCCACTACAACTATTTCACTAGAAGGCACTAACCCACGATTCATCTTTCCTGTCAAACCGACTATTTCATCTAATACAATCTGAGCGAACTCTTTTGACAGAAAATCCTTACCGCTTTGATTCTCGTTATATAATACTTCCGATCCAGATGGTGCAGCGGACTCGTTTGAATTACAATGGATACTTAAGAACAGGTCTGCTTCCACTTCATTGGCTAAATTCACTCTGGGATTTAGATAGATTGTCTCATCTTCATCTCTGGTGTAGTACACTTTAATATTCTTTTTTTCCAGTACATCACGTAAATGTTTCATTATACTAAGATTAATATCTTTTTCATAATACCTTTCATCTTTAGAAGATGCACCTACATCCTTACCGCCGTGGCCTGCATCGATAACAACTATAGTACTGTATACATCCTTTGGAGTCTTTAAACTAAGGTATATATTATTTTCATCTTCATACCAAGACGGTGCATAAATATAATCCATTCCCAGTTGTATTTCAGCCGTATATGTGCCACTACCAGTCTCTGTATAATTAATCGTAATCCATCTTAAGGGGTCTGTAATATAATCCTGTGAGCCCCCTCCATAAGGGTATTTATCTCCGCTTGCTGCAATGACTTCCGGTACTAGTAATAGTTCATCTGACTTATCGTTATTATAAGTTTCCCCTGCAATTTTAACTTCCTGCTCTGCCGGCATAAAACCAGTATTACTCTTATCAGGAACACCACTAAACCAGTAATCGTAATTTTTCCGATAGATTGATGATGTACTAATATCTTTCGTTTTCAGGTTCTTTATAGTTAGAATTATAACCTTTTTCATACATTGTTCTTCTAATTTAATTTCATAAGAGTCTTTTTCCGATTTTTGAATAAGAAGAAATTTATCACCGAGTTGTTCTGATACTTCATCTGATAAGGAATTAATTTCAAACGGCATCTCACCATTCTTTAATGGCCTTTGGTTCCATTGATTTATGAAAGAAAAGATGACAGTAATATTGCTTCCAGCTTTTGCAAAGCCTTGTCCATAGTGGGAAATTACTGACGACAATCCTGCAACCAACAACATCATTAGTACACTTAAAGTTACAGTTTTCTTTATAAGTCTATCTTCCATCTACTTTCCCCCTGTTATGATAGATTATACTATGGCTTGTATAATTCTACAATATACTTTTTTATTTTACATGAAACTATTTATATAAGCGATGTCTATTTTTTGTACTCGAAGGCTATTTTTATACTCGAAGACTGTTTTTATACTCAACTGTCAAAAAATAAATAAAAGGTTAGCCTATGTCTTAGGCTAACCTCTGTTTTCAATGGGCAACTCCTTATTATAATGAATTATCTTCCTGTTCTCTAGGTGCTTTCTTAGGGGGTCTTGGTCCCATAAATTGATAAAAATAGGTTTTCATCATACCATTATAAATCTTACGGTTTTTATCAGCCTTTCGCCCAATATACTTTTGAGCCTCTTCATAGCTGGTAATAATATAATAAGACCATGCATCAAGAGAAGAAAACGCTTTACCTATTTCTTTATAAAGAGCCGGTAGTGCTTCTTTTTCTTCTAATCGTTCTCCATAAGGAGGATTGGTAATTATAAAACCATATTTTTTACTATGACTTAGGTCACTGACTGCTTTTTGCTGAAAGTGAATATATTCATCCACTTCCGCTAAGGCTGCATTTTGCCTCGCTGCCTTAATAATTTCCCCATCCAAATCAAAGCCCTGAATAGTCATTTCAACACCCTGACGCTTAACATCATTTGCTTCTTCTATAGCCGAATACCAAGCCTTCTTAGGAATCAGGCCGGTCCAATCCTCTGAAAGAAAAGAACGATTCATACCTGGGGCTATATTCGCTCCAATCATGGCTGCCTCAATAGGTATGGTACCACTTCCGCAAAAAGGATCAATTAAAATTCTGTCTTTATTCCAGGGCGTCAGCATAATCAGTGCTGCTGCCAATGTTTCAGTAATAGGCGCTTTACTGGTCAATTTCCTATATCCACGCCTGTGTAATGATTCCCCTGAGGTATCGATACCGATTGTAACCTCATCTTTCATAAAGGTAACACGGATAGGATACGCTTCGCCATCTTCCGGAAACCAATCTATTTTATAGACTTGTTTTAGTCTCTCAACCATTGCTTTTTTCATAATAGACTGAATATCAGAGGGACTAAAAACTTTACTTTTTATAGATGTAGCCTTTGCAACCCAAAACTTTCCATTAGAAGGAATAAAATCTTCCCATGGGATTGCTTTTGTTTTTTCAAATAATTCATCGAAGGTCTCTGCCTTAAATTTAGCTATTTTTAAAAGGATACGCTCTGTTGTCCGTAAGAATATATTGGTTCTGCATATTGCAGCTTCGTCTCCGCTAAATGTGACTCTTCCATCCTCTACTTGTATTACCTGATAGCCTAAATCTTCTATTTCTTTCTTTAATACACTTTCCAGTCCAAAATGACACGGTGCAAAATATTCAAACTGACTCATCCTTACGTACTCCATTCTTATTCTTATAAACTTCCACTTGTGGTTCTAGCACTGACACTGCTAAATAATAAAACAGGATGTTGACAAACCTTTTTGTCTTTCAACCTATCGCATTTTATACTAAAAATAAATTATAACATATAGAATACACCATTGCAAAGTTAATCCTTATATAAAAATGATTCATTTTTAATATTCCAGTACGCCTCTGTAAGCGTGAAGCCCTCCATATATATTTTTCACTTGATATCCTTCTTTACTTAATTCTCTGGCTAAAAGCAAGCTTAAGTTACCTCTATCACAATACAGTATTAACAACCATTCTTTTAGTATGGAATTTTTATAATAATCAAAATCCAAATATGGAATATTTAATGCCGTAGGTATATGCCCCGTACTATATTCATCTACATCTCTTATATCAATAATAAAAGTATTTGGCTTTCCTATGTACTCTTCAATATCTTTTGCTCGTATTGTCTCAAATGTCATACTAGCTCCAGCTCCCATTGCATGCCTAATCTGCTTGCAGATACGGCACTACCTTAAATTTAAGGGTGTGATAATACTTTTCACACTAAGCTCCTACAATTCTTTATTATCATATTCCTGCTAGATTCAATTGTGCTTGTGCTATCCTTCCTATAATAAGGTTTATATATACTTCTATCAAATAAATATAAATAAAATAAGTCTTCTTTTATAGAAGACTTATTTTATTTAAGCTGCCGCTTTCTTATTTCTCTTTTGATGAATTGCGTGTAGAAGTTGTGTTAGAAGTCACATTTTGAGAATTCTTAGTGGAATTTGAGGTTCCTTTGTTTGATGACGCATTGGAAGGAGAATAATTTTTTGTACTAGTGTCGTTACTTGTGCTGTAATTCTCCATGTTATTGCTTGTTTTGTTTGTAGAAGTAGTATTTTTTGAAGAATTGTTTGATGTTGCATCACTATAATTGTTATTTGCCATTTTTATAAGCCTCCTAATAATCAATGTTTTAGATTACAAAGATATTATGGACAAAATAAAAATATAATATGCATTCATATTATGCCTCTTATGGTTATTTTTGTAAATAAAATGGTTGCATTTCATTCCCATCTTATGTAATCTAAAGTATGTGTAAATATTTTTCTAAATTTTCATCTTTTTTTATTGCAATATAACTCATCATGTATTATAATGTAAGTGTGTTAAAGAAAATCTTAATTGATTTTCAAACACACTATATAACCCCTTATTAATTATTTATACTCCCCTCATCGAAACGACCGCTTGGCTCCCCCTCGCGGTCGTTTCACTTTATATTTATATAAATAAAGAGATGGTAAAATTCTAAAAGATTATATTAAGTAAGAGTTGCTGCACTATTCTTACTGCAGCAACTCTTTAAAGTTTATAAGTTAATTATTCTTTTTTACATAGGTTTCAGATATTAAGAAGTATAATACTGTGCCTGCTTATGATATAAAGAAGCATAGATTCCATTCTCCCTCAATAGTTTCGAATGATTGCCCTGTTCCGCTATTCTCCCGTTATCCAGTACAATGATATCATCACAAAATTTACAGCTGCTCATTCTGTGTGATATATAAATAGCGGTCTTTCCCTGAATCATATCATTAAAATGCTCATAGATTTCTGCTTCTGAAATTGGGTCTAGTGCCGCAGTCGGTTCATCCAAAATTACAAAAGGTCCGTCTTTATATAAGGCTCTGGCAATAGCAAGCTTTTGTGCCTCACCTCCTGACAAATCGATTCCCTCTCCATTATTTTTATAAAGTCTTGCCTTTAAACCTTGAGGAATTCTATCTATCCGTGTTCGTAATCCTACCTGCTCTAATGCCTTCCAGATGCATCCTTCCTGAACTTCTCCACCTGAGGCAACATTGTCCTCAATTGGCATGGATAACAATTTAAAATCTTGGAAAACAACGGAGAAAATCTTCGTGTAATCCGTAAAATCATAATATTTTATATCAATACCATTTAAAAGGATTCTTCCTTCCGTAGGTTCATATAAACGACACAATAATTTTATTAATGTAGTTTTACCCGCTCCATTTCTTCCGACAACTGCGAATTTAGCACCAATTTTAAATTTTAGATTTATATCTTTTAAAATTAGATTGTTGGTACCAGGATACTGAAAACTTACATGTTCAAAGGTAAACTCATATTCTGTATCATTACGCTTTTCAATTGGCAGAGTACCTGTATAATGTATACTTGGCTTATTTATAAACTCATAATACGTATTTAAATATTCTGAACGGTAGGAAAATTGACTCACCTCTGTTATTCCGATACGGATGCAGCTATTTAATTGAAGAACTGCACCTGCATACATTAAAACATCTCCTACACTAATAACTCCTTCAATTGCCTTTATGCCTATTACTATATATACCAAACCAGTTCCAAGCTGTGTTATTAGAACAATAATTCCAGTATATAAACCATCTGTAACACCCCATTTAATAAATAAAATATTTATCTTTTTGAGCATAATTCTAAATTGCTTTACTAATAAGTCCTGCATGGAATAAAGGCGAATGTCTTTCCCATATTGATAATTCGTAGCCAATGCAATTAAGTACATCGATAGTGAATTATTATGTTCATTTTTCTTTTCTACCTCATAATAGTTTTTATAAGAACGACTTGCTAACTTCATACATATTACAGATGCCAGCGTAAAACCCATGAGAATAAGGAAGAAAGACCCGTATGCAGACATAAAGTTTTCACTGCCATTCCTAAACTGCAAGAAAAGAGTAATTACAAAAGCAATGGAAAATAGGATGGACACAAACTGTTCAGTTACACTATATGCACTTTGAATCTGACTTCCAATACCACCAGAACCATTCTCACCACTTTTTGTCCTTCTAATAGCATCCATAGTTTCTGTTTTTTCAAATTCTTCATATTCCATGGTAAATGCTTTATCAGCGGTACGTAAATATATTGTGTCATTGCAGGCTTCTCTGAGTACTACAATGGATTGCTTGCAAGCTTGGGCTATAAGGTTTAACACTAATGTAGTGCATAATAAAATAATTATAAATTTAATACACTCATAATATAAACCACCTAAAATCAAATCTAATATTTTTGAATAAAATACCAGCTGAACAAATGGCTGCGCTGCTCCGGCTAATGCTCCTATGCCAATAATCCATAAAATATTTTTATGATCTCTTCTTATCAAGGAGATTAAATTACCAAAATCATGCCATAGTTTCCTGAACTTCATGTATATCCACCTCCTGATAATATTTGCCCTGTACCTGAAACATCTTAGCATAAGTGCCATTTAACTGAAGCAATTCGTCATGGCTTCCTTCTTCTGCAATACATCCGTTTTCCAGAAAGATAATCTTGTCACAGAACCTAGTGGAAGCCAATCTGTGTGAAATGAATAGAGAGGTTCTCCCCTTTAGAAGCATTTGGTATCTCTCATAAAGTTCACTTTCTGATATTGCATCCAGTGCTGCCGTAGGTTCATCCAGTATAAGCAACTGTGCATTCTTATAGATTGCTCTGGCTAACATTAACTTTTGCAGCTCACCACCGGATAACTGTATACCACTCTCATCCATATCTTTGTTTAAGTACGTATGCAATCCTTTTTCTAACTGATTTACTTTGTCAAACAAACCGGATAGTTTTAAAACCTTCTCCATTTTGTCCGCCATAACCTTCTCAGTTATTTCACCGCTTATATTCTCAGCAATAGTAAAGGACATGGTAAAGGCATCCTGAAATACTACTGCAATTTGCTTGAAATATTTTTCAATATCAAGTTCTTTCATATCAATACCGTTCACAAGTATTCGTCCTTTTGTCGGTTGATAAAAACCACACATTAGTTTTACAATTGTTGATTTTCCTGCACCATTTATACCCACTAACGCCAGCTTCTCACCTTTTTTCATATGAAAACTAACATCGGTTAACACATTATTCTCTGCTCCCTCATAACAAAAAGACACATGTTCAAACACGATATCCAGTGCCGAATCTTCGCCCGTTATTTCAAGCCCGCCTTTATGCAGATGTCTCTCTTCCATATCTACAAATTTTCTATAATCGCAAATCATTAGATGAAATCGACTTATTTCGGCAATATCTTCCGTTATCGTTGTAAACCACTTGGCAAAACCACTGACGACCCCTAGATAAAGAACAAAATAAGAAACTTCCAGTCCATTCATCAGCCTATAGATTAAGTAACCGTAACATACTCCATCTCGTATGAAACGGAGCAAAATTCCCACTACATCATTTAAATAAAAGAAACTTTGTATTTTGATTTTTATCTGTTTTAATTCCTGATTAGCCTTTTTATACATTCGTTTTATCACGTGATTTAGCTGATACATACGAATATCTTTTCCTGCCTTTAAGTCAAAAGCCTGTTCTTGTAGATAACGTTGTGTTACCTTTAATTTGACCATATCATTTCTTTTGTTTTGCTCAAAATACTTAGCACGATTAAAAACTAGCATCTGTATTAATGATATGGCTATCAATAGTGCCAAAATAATCGGATGTGCCATACTGATTATACAAGCATACAGAATCAAACCTATTACATTCGATATAAGCTTGACGTTTCGATGCATAAACCCTTCCATCCCCAATTGGTTCGCATTAAGACACTCCATTGCTTTTTCCAAATCCTTCTTTACTTGTTCCGATTCCATAATTTGATAGTCAATCGTTAAACATTTAAGTAAAAGTTCAATCCAGAATCTGTCACAGCGAAAATCAATGTACTGCATCCTGTTTCTAGCTATGAGAAAGGAGCTGATTCCTGCTACAATTCCATAAAGTGCAAACATTACTGTCAAAATAGTAATAAAATTCATGACCGGAGTACTCTTTAAAAGAAGTTTCACTACAACCGAAGGTATTATTATTAATCCAAAGGGAGTTAACACATTAAATATAACCTCTGCAATGCCATATCCAACTAATGATTTACGGTATTCCCACATATTTTTATATACATACGTATAATTATTGCCTAACGAATATAAAGCATCCTGTTTACCCTCCGGCTTATTTTTTGTTTTTTTCATTTTAACACCCGTGCCTTTCAATTTTTTATGACCTATTCAAAAAATGGAACAGGCCTAAATAGAAAGGTTGATAATAATCTTTTTTCAATGAACCCCATCTGTGTGTCTGGTTGATTGCACTCCTTATCTGGGGTTACACACTAATCAGTCTGTTTAAAAAAAGTCTTAGTTTATTCAACCTTATCCTCTGTAATATTCCAAAAACATAAAAATCAAGGTTACTCATTGATTTCGTCTTGGTATACCTTTTATATCACATAAGGTAATTGTATATTAAAAAAGTGCACGAAACGTATAAATTCGTGCACGAATGGAATTAGCTTAAAGGGGTAATAGTATTTCTGTTACAAATACGCCCGGTTCATTTTTTCTATTAATAAACCCATCATATTTTTCAACAAGCTTATTAATGCGCTTTAAACCATGCCCATGATTTCCCCGCTTTGCAGTAATATATTCTTCATCTAATTTTCTTACAAGCTCGTCCGTTCCATTAGTAACGGTAATATAAAGCTGTCTCTTTAATACTCCAATATATAACCTGATAAATTTTTTTTCTTTATCATTAGCTATCTTATCGCAAGCCTCTACTGCATTATCAATCAGATTTCCAATAAGTACACATAGATCAATATCTGATACCGTAAGTTCACTCGGAACCTCCGCTTTATACCTGATATCAATATCACCTTTTAAAGCCAGTGACAACTTAGAATTTAATATGGCATCCAGATGTACATTGCCGGTTTCTATTAAGGTATTTACATTATCCAGGTCTTTTTCCAAGGTATTCAGATATTCTCTGGCCTCTTTGATTTGCTCCAGCTTCAGGTGTGCCTTTAAAGTCTGCATATGATTATGGTAGTCGTGCCTCCAGCCTCTCATCGTCATGTAAATGTTTTGTACTTCACTGACCTGCTTTGATAAAACCATATTCTGATACTGAGCAGCACTTTCTTCATATGTCTTTTTCATATATCTCTGATTACTCTCCGCTAAGAAATAGATGGATAATAGCAAATATTCATAAAGTATTTTTAAGTCTTTATAAAAAAATGCTCCGCCTGTAACCATAATTACAATTACTATAAATAAAAGGTGAAAGCTAAGGGACATTTTATAGTTAAACACTTGCAGCATCTCAAAGGAGTATATTACTAAAAGAAGCAAAGTGATTAGATTCCCTCTAACTGCATCAATGAAAAGAACATTTGTGGTCCATATAATACCTATAACGCCAAGTAAAACAACTACTTTCCACCAATTTTTTTTAAAATTCTTATTTATGAGTCTTCCAGTATTATAAAGGGCTAAAACAATTAACGGAATAACCTCTATATAATTTGTCATTCCAGTCCCCCCCCTTTATAATATATAATGAATTCCTGATTGACCTTTTTATAAGCACCTCTACTTACCGGAACTGAATGTCCTCCTTTTAAATGACATTCACTTTTAGTAATTCGTTCTACATGATGCAAGTTCACTGCATAACTTCTGTGAGTAGAAATAAAACTATCATTAAGTTCATTTGTTATTTCGTTCATGTTCATCTTAACTTCATAACTTGTCTTCTCTGTATAAATGCTTACATAATGACCGGAGGCTTCTACATATAAGATATCATCCAGCTCCAGTTTTATTTTTTCTCCGACTCCCCCTACAATAATGTATTGCTTTTCTTTACCAGAATTTTCCTTTACCATATCAAGTAAAGGAAATAGCTGTTCTCTGGTTATCGGCTTCATTAAGTACCTAACAGCCTGTACTTCATAACCATCAAAGACATATTCCCTGCTGTTAGATAAAAAAGCTATTATAACATTTTTATCAACTTTACGTATATTTTTAGCCAATTCTATGCCATTCATACGATCCAATTCTATATCCAAAATAATAAAATCAAAAGGAAAGAAATCAACATTTTCAAAGAGCATCTCTTCTGCGCTTCCGTATATTTTAAGCTCACATCTTCCATTACCTTCCTTTTCCCACTCTGTTGTAAGCTCTTTAACATAAATACCTTGTACCTTTTCGTCATCACAATAAGCAATTCTCATGTAATCCTTCATCCTATCCTTATTCTTCACATTTATAAAGATTTTATCATAAAGCCCTTGATAAAACTATAAAATGTTATTTAAATCATCATAAACCTATTTTTACTCAACATTTCAGCTTCTTTTTAAATCATAAAAGCTGATACATACCTATACTATAACCTATCTAAAGTTGTTATTACACTTAACTCTAGACAGACTGTCTGTATAGCATATATCAGCTTCACAAAAAGTAGTCCTTATTAAATATCCACATAAGAGGCTAAATTATAAAGATATCTAGTGAACTGTCCCTCCAATCTGGACTAATTACCAATAGAATAATACACTAGTATCTTCTGTTATTTACAATCAAGCGATAGCCAAAATAAATTATTAATAAGGGGATACCTATTGAAAAAAATACTTGTATCAGTACGCCACCAACTATTATAACTACAACTAACAACAGTATCAGAATCAGTCCTAGTAATAATTTTTGATACCAAGTTAATGTGGTATTGAATAAAAAACCATATCCTTTATTGCCGTTTTCTGAATTAGTATGACTGTTATATTCTTCTCTTGAGTAAGTTCTATTATTTCCTTCTTTTGTATCATAGTCTTTTGTATCTGCATCTTCATATGCATTCTTTTGACGTCTTGCGTTATTATACAGGGGTCCATGTGATATTTGATAAGTTTCAATTATGGTTTTCGCTATCAATCTAGGATCACCCAATTGATTAACAACCGTTTCGTCCTGTCCATTATTATCTCTATTGCTTATATAATCATCATAGAATGTTACATTATTCTCAATCTCTGATTCTGGTATTTCACCCGCTAAGGCATTACGTAATCCGTCTAAAAATTCACGTTTTGTCATAGTTGCCTCCTAACTCTACCTACTAACTTAAGTATGCCAGTTACGTTCTAAAGTTGTAAATATTTCTATAGTATTCTATTCTAACATATCTTAGTAAGACCGTAAATAGATTGCATCTTAACATTTAATTAAAATTCCTATTACAAACTTAATAAATACTTTATATGTATAGTTTAATTCCAATCTTCCTGGCTATGCATTCTTAAAGGAGAAAAATTAGTCATACCAAAAATCTTATAAACAGATGAAAACATAAAAATAGTCCTACTATCATTAATGGGGCATATCATTCAAGGAATCGTACCCCAACTATTTGACATAGAACCGTTTATTAATACTTGTTCTTCATTAACATTGAGCAAATAAAAAGTCAATTGCATCTCTGCAATTGACTCTCACAATTTTTATTATGTGCGTTAGAAGATTCGAACTCCCGACCTTCTGGTCCGTAGCCAGACGCTCTATCCAGCTGAGCTAAACGCACGCATTATTGCTTATAACTTTTTGATTTTAAAACATGCCGGCGACCGGAATCGAACCGGTACGGGCGATTAAGCCCGCAGGATTTTAAGTCCTGTGCGTCTGCCAGTTCCGCCACGCCGGCATTTGAACATTCGTTCAAAAGATGAATCCAAGGATTCAATGGGACCTATAGGGCTCGAACCTATGACCCTCTGCTTGTAAGGCAGATGCTCTCCCAGCTGAGCTAAGATCCCAAGAGATTAATTTATTTGGTTCTTTATTTCTAAAGAAACGACCCAGAAGGGACTCGAACCCTCGACCTCCGCCGTGACAGGGCGGCGCTCTAACCAACTGAGCCACTGGGCCATATAAAAATTGTGATGGACCTTCAGGGACTTGAACCCCGGACCGACCGGTTATGAGCCGGTTGCTCTAACCAACTGAGCTAAAGGTCCCCAAAGCCGACGATCGGACTCGAACCGATAACCTGCTGATTACAAGTCAGCTGCTCTGCCATTTGAGCCACGTCGGCAAGTTACATTTTCACGATTTTTACAATAAAAAGTGACTCCAAGGGGATTTGAACCCCTGTTACCGCCGTGAAAGGGCGGTGTCTTAACCGCTTGACCATGGAGCCGTGAAAATTATTATACCATTTCTGTTATTTCATGTCAATCATTTTATACTCAACTTTAATAACTCTTGAGCAAACTCCCCGAGTTGGGCTCGAACCAACAACCCCACGGTTAACAGCCGTGTGCTCTACCATTGAGCTATCGAGGAATAACTACATCATTTGATAACTATTATCCAATGTCAGCTTATAAAGCTTACTATTTATGAACATTACCTGATAAAGCTTTACATAAGTTACCTTATATTCAACCTTATCTTTAGGTCAAGCCCTCGACCTATTAGTATTAGTCAGCTACATGTGTTACCACACTTCCACCTCTAACCTATCCACCTTGTCGTCTTCAAGGGGTCTTACTGCTTTCGCATGGGATATCTTATCTTAAGGGGGGCTTCACGCTTAGATGCCTTCAGCGTTTATCCCTTCCAAACTTGGCTACTCGGCCGTGCACTTGGTAGTACAACCGATACACCAGCGGTTCGTCCAACCCGGTCCTCTCGTACTAAGGTCAGCTCCTTTCAAATATCCTACGCCCGCGCCGGATAGGGACCGAACTGTCTCACGACGTTCTGAACCCAGCTCGCGTACCGCTTTAATGGGCGAACAGCCCAACCCTTGGGACCTACTACAGCCCCAGGATGCGATGAGCCGACATCGAGGTGCCAAACCACTCCGTCGATGTGAACTCTTGGGAGTGATAAGCCTGTTATCCCCAGGGTAGCTTTTATCCGTTGAGCGATGGCAATCCCACTTTATACCACCGGATCACTAAGTCCTACTTTCGTACCTGCTCCACCCGTCGGTGTCGCAGTCAAGCCTTCTTATGCCTTTGCACTCTGCGAATGGTTTCCAACCATTCTGAGAAGACCTTTGAGCGCCTCCGATACCCTTTCGGAGGCGACCGCCCCAGTCAAACTCCCCACCTGACATTGTCCACTGCCCAGATCATGGGCACATGTTAGAAATCCAATACTGCAAGGGTGGTATCCCAACAACGGCTCCATGGCAACTAGCGTCACCACTTCACAGCCTCCCACCTATCCTGTACATGCAATACCGAATCCCAGTATCAAGCTAGAGTAAAGCTCCATGGGGTCTTTCCGTCCTGGCGCAGGTAACCAGCATCTTCACTGGTATTTCAATTTCACCGGGTGCATTGTCGAGACAGTGCCCAAATCATTACGCCTTTCGTGCGGGTCGGAACTTACCCGACAAGGAATTTCGCTACCTTAGGACCGTTATAGTTACGGCCGCCGTTTACTGGGGCTTAAGTTCAACGCTTCGGATTGCTCCTAACATCTCCCCTTAACCTTCCAGCACCGGGCAGGCGTCAGCCCATATACTTCACCTTTCGGTTTTGCATAGACCTGTGTTTTTGCTAAACAGTTGCTTGGGCCAATTCTCTGCGGCCTGTATTTCTACAGGCACCCCTTCTCCCGAAGTTACGGGGTTATTTTGCCGAGTTCCTTAACAATGCTTCTCCCGTCGGCCTTAGGATTCTCTCCTCATCCACCTGTGTCGGTTTACGGTACGGGCTTATGAAAAACAATAGCGGCTTTTCTTGGCAGCTAGCTCACCAGCTTCCCTACTCTTGAGTTCGGTCCGCATCACGTCTTCGTATTGTATGGCGGATTTGCCTACCACACTACTACCCCGCTTGCACCGGTTTTTCCATTCCCGGCTCTGGCTTTCTCTCTGCGTCCCCACAGTTCTGTTTTCATAAGGTACAGGAATTTCAACCTGTTGTCCATCGACTACGTCTTTCGACCTCGCCTTAGGTCCCGACTTACCCAGAGCAGATCAGCTTTACTCTGGAAACCTTGGATATTCGGCCTAGAAGATTCTCACTTCTATCTCGCTACTCATTCCGGCATTCTCTCTTCTTAAATCTCCACGACTCCTTACGGTACCGCTTCTTCGTTTTAAGAATGCTCCTCTACCAATCATGTAAACATGATTCCACAGCTTCGGTGTCGTGTTTTAGCCCCGGACATTTTCGGCGCAGGACCTCTCGACTAGTGAGCTATTACGCACTCTTTTAATGTATGGCTGCTTCTAAGCCAACATCCTAGTTGTTTTCGAAATCCCACATCCTTTTCCACTTAACACGCACTTTGGGACCTTAGCTGGTGGTCTGGGCTTTTTCCCTTTTGACTACCCAACTTATCTCGTGTAGTCTGACTCCTGGTCATCATCTATATGGCATTCGGAGTTTGATAATCTTCGGTAAGCTTTGACGCCCCCTAGGATATTCAGTGCTCTACCTCCATTAGACTTCGTTATAAATAACGTTTACCAAGGCTAGCCCTAAAGCTATTTCGAGGAGAACCAGCTATCTCCGGGTTCGATTGGAATTTCTCCCCTACCCACACCTCATCACCACCCTTTTCAACGGATGTGTGTTCGGTCCTCCACCACCTTTTACGGCAGCTTCAACCTGGACATGGGTAGATCACCCGGTTTCGGGTCTACTTTCACTGACTATTTCGCCCTATTCAGACTTGGTTTCCCTTCGGCTTCAGACCTTAAGTCCTTAACCTTGCCAGTAAATGTAACTCGCCGGACCGTTCTACAAAAAGTACGCGGTTCCTCTGTAAATAGAGGTTCCACAGCTTGTAAACACAGGGTTTCAGGTTCTCTTTCACTCCCCTCCCGGGGTTCTTTTCACCTTTCCTTCACAGTACTATGCACTATCGGTCACTAAGTAGTATTTAGCCTTGGGGGGTGGTCCCCCCGACTTCCCACAAGGTTTCTCGTGTCTCGTGGTACTTTGGATACCGCTCGCTGTCTTCTGGTTTCGCATACGAGGCTTTCACTCTCTATAGCCGGCTTTCCCAAAACCGTTCTGCTACCATACGACTCACTTGTTGCGGTCCTTAACCCCGAAGGATAAATCCTTCGGTTTAGGCTCTTTCCCTTTCGCTCGCCACTACTCAGGAAATCGAGTTTTCTTTCTTTTCCTCCGGGTACTTAGATGTTTCAGTTCCCCGGGTTCCCCCTGTATGGCTATGTATTCACCATACAGTAACGGAGGTTTACTCCGCCAGGTTTCCCCATTCAGAAATCTGCGGGTCAAAGGATATTTGCTCCTCACCGCAGCTTATCGCAGCTTATCACGTCTTTCATCGGCTCTTAGTGCCAAGGCATCCACCCTGCGCTCTTATTAGCTTGACCTTATGAAACAATATACTTGTTTCTCTATACTTGCCTAGCGTAGCAAGTATCGGTCTGTTC